>NZ_CAHJWD020000001.1 GCF_903642095.1 Bathymodiolus brooksi thiotrophic gill symbiont
CAGTGTAAGCAAATATTTTTCTTGAAATTAGGAAATTTTATTATCTGAATGAAAGCTACCAAGTTTCATGTTTATCTGACAATGTAAATATCAATGTATTTGGAATATTCATGTGTTTGACACAACTACAAACTAGCTTCTATAACATATAGGGGTGGTTAAGTTGTAATAATTCTTTCCCCTTGACATTCACAAAATGACCAGCATTTACAAATATGGGTACTTAGGTTGCAATAATTATTTCCCCATGACTTCACAAGATGAAATGACCAGCATTTACAAATATGACTGAGTACATAGGTTGCAATAATTCTTTCTCCAGGATATTCACAAAATGACCAGCATTTACAAATATGGATACTTAGTTTGCAATAATTCTTTCTCCAGGACATTCACAAAATTACCAGCATTTACAAATATAGGTACTTATAGGTTGCAATATTTTTTTCCCCATGACATTCACAAACAGAATGACTAGCATTCACATAAAAGACACACACAAACTGACTAGCATTCACATAAAAGACACATATTGAATGACTACCATTCACATAATTTTAAGACACATACAGAAGGACTTGCATTCACATGAAATGACAAACCAGATTTCCAAATTCCACTAAGTAAATAAAATGACTAGAATGAATATGTTTTCTGTTGGCAAAATAAGCAAGTATTGGTAAATATTGTTTAAAATTGAAGTTAAAAAACTATTTTATTTGATCCAATGACTGGAAAAAAGTTAATAAAAGGGCAAATTTTGAAAAATTCTTTTCTGTAAAATAAAATTTATAAAATTCAGCATTAAAATTCATAGATAATAAAAGATAATTATATTTCTCATAAACAACAGGCAACAGAAGTACCTTTTCATCTAAAAAAAAAGCATGAATAACAAATTCAACAACATGTTGGAGTGTATACAGGTCTAAATGTCTGTAGAAACTTGTTCAACAACTTGGTTCTGGTTCAAAATATCTAAAAGAAATTGAAAAGTTTGAGATCTTGTTTCAGCTCCACTTTCTGACCTAGAAAATGTGTTACAACTGTTATAACAATATGTACCACAATATAATTTATCTTCTGAGCCAAATTCTTTACAGAAATTTAATTCATTCTTGAAATATTTAAGAACAACTTTAACAAGTCCTGGTTTTCAATTGAAATTGAAATAAACCTTTTGACTTTCAGTTTCAGATGAAGTTTCACAAATTACACAATCAAAAAGTTCTTTTCTGAATGACTAAATATATTATAATGTTTATGACACAAGGTGTCTTGAAAACTCTGATCCTTGTCTAAAAATTTGTCATTTATCCAAACATTTATACTTTATATGTTGTACTTAGTTTTATTATTGAATATTGTGTAGTTTTAGTTTTAGTTATGCTTAGCTTTCATGTAAGCTTATTATTTTTAATTCTGTTCAGCTATAATATCTGCTTTTAAATTGCTTTTAATTTCATGTTTTAGTTATTTCAGATTTCTTACCAACTTACATGTCTGTGCTTTTCTTGTAGTGCTAGCTTTGTTTTTCTTTGTTTTTAATTTATTTTTGCATGCCTTAATTATTGTTATTTATGTTGTATGTCGGTCAAAGGCTCATTAGAGCTTATATTTGTATGCTTGTTGTTTTTAACCATGCCGACTTTAGATAAAACTTATTTATTTATTTATTCAGCGTCTTCTTTATCAAAAATGGCGGCTGACAGCGTCCTAAGTTACAAACCTCGTTTTGCAAATTAAAGGCGGAATGATGGCTATTTTTATATTTCGTTACACATTTGAATGATGGGTAAACCTATTTTTGACCATAGTTTTTACTGACAACCAATGGGATGCGTTTGTGTCAGTTATTCTTAGCCTCGAGAATTTCCCGCCATATATTCTTAGCTACAACAACAAAAACAAATACCTCGGGAAATACCTTGTTTTATACCGATATTATGTCTAATAAACACTTTCTTGGGGTTTTTTCTGCAACTTATATATTTAACCATGATAATTCACGTTTTTTGGGAATGTATTTATTTATATTTATCTCTCATATAAGGTTTATTCTGTAATCGTCATGGTAAACAAACGTCAATACCTATTACGATTATGGGCGACACCTGGTGGGTTATTATTATCTGCCCTTGCGTAAATGTTTTTAGCCTTATGGGAGGAGTTACGGAAGCTGACGTTGGCTTCCCGACTGGTTATTGACAATTGTCAACAATGTGTACTTCTACATGTATGTATATTCTTTTCTTG
>NZ_CAHJWD020000002.1 GCF_903642095.1 Bathymodiolus brooksi thiotrophic gill symbiont
GACAGTTCAGGAGTGGCACCTCTCAGATCAGACGGCCTACTTGTAGACGACACCAAAGAAAAAGCAGAAATATTAAATAGGCAATACTTTTCAGTTTTTACACCTGAAAACACTGATGAACAGTTACCACCACTAAATGACAATTTTCAATCTATGCCAGAAATAAAAGTCACCATATTAGGCACTGAAAAACTTCTTAAAAATCTTGATCCAACAAAAGCCACTGGACCAGACCAAATACCAGCACGGATATTAAAACAATTTGCAGCAGAATTTGCACCACACCTAACCACCATTTTCAATACATCTATTACAAAAGGTGAAGTTCCAACAGACTGGCGTCAAGCAAATGTAATACCGATCTTTAAAAAAGGGGAAAAGTACCTAGCAAGCAATTATAGACCAGTATCACTCACCTGTATATGCTGTAAACTTTTAGAACACATCGTAGTGAGTAACATCTTAAAACATCTAGATCTGCATAACATCTTAGTCGACTGTCAACATGGTTTTCGTGCAAAAAGGAGTTGTGAAACACAATTACTCACACTCAGCCATGAACTGCTCAGTAACCTACACTCTAGCATTCAAACTGACTTGATAATACTTGACTTTTCTAAGGCATTTGACAAGGTACCTCATAAGAAATTACTATGGAAGCTTAACAATTATGGAATAAGAGGGAACACCTGGAAGTGGGTCTCAGCTTTCTTGAGTAACAGAATGCAGCAAGTAGCTTTGGATGGGGAGGTATCTGGTCAACTGCCTGTAGTAAGTGGAGTACCTCAGGGATCGGTCTTGGGTCCACTGCTTTTTCTCATATTCATAAATGATCTTCCAGTTGCAGTAACATCAAAAACTAGATTATTTGCAGATGATTGTATTCTATACAGACAAATCTATAATCATGATGATTCAATCACTTTACAACAAGACTTGGACAACTTGGCAGCTTGGGAAAAAATGTGGGGTATGCAGTTTCATCCAGAAAAATGCATCTCATTAAGTGTCACAAGATCACAAAAACCATTTCACACCAGCTACACCCTCAAAGGTCATACCCTTGAATCGGTTACAACTGCAAAATATCTGGGCATAACAATCTCAAATGACATGAACTGGGACACTCATATCAATAACATCACCTCAAAAGCAAACAAGATCATAGGCTTCTTGAGACGAAACCTACCAATTCAAAACACTGAAACTAAAACTTTGGCATATAAATCCATGGTCAGATCAAATCTGGAATACTGCGCAAGTGTCTGGTCACCTCACACAGAAAAACTAAAAAGTAAATTAGAGCAAGTTCAGCGCAGAGCAGCAAGATATGTGACAAACCGCTATCACAATACCAGCAGTGTTTCGGCAATGCTTAACCATCTTCAATTGCCAACTCTCGAACACCGTAGGAACTTAAACAGAATTACAATGCTTTATAAAATCACCAACAACCTTATTGCAGTGGATCCAAAACTTTACCTTACTACTCAACCTTATCTCAGTACAAGAAACAATAACCCATTACAATATCAAATTATATCCACCAGGACAAACTATTATAAATACAGTTTTTTCCCACATGCAGTAGTACTCTGGAACGCACTACCTTATACAGTTGTTAATGCTGGGTCCCTGGATCAGTTTAAACAACTGATCCAATGTCAGAACATCTAACATCTTAGTTGGTCTGTAAATACCTGTAAATGTGTTAAATTTTGCACCTGTTTTTGTTAATTTTTGATTTCACTTATTTTCATGCAATATTTGTAGTTAATTTTTAGCTCACCTGGCCTTTAGGCCATGTGAGCTATTGTCATCACTTTTCGTCCGTCGTCTGTCGTCCGTCCGTCAACATTTCACATTTTAATCTTCTCCTCAGAAACCACTGGACCAATTGAAACCAAACTTTGGTT
>NZ_CAHJWD020000003.1 GCF_903642095.1 Bathymodiolus brooksi thiotrophic gill symbiont
AATGGCAAAAGGTAAGACAATTTACAATACCAATTGTGCTGCTTGCCATAAAGCAGATGGCTCAGGTATACCACCAGTGTTCCCAGCAATGAAAGGTTCGGTTATTGCAAATGGAGTGGCGGCAGAGCACATTAATATTGTTCTGCACGGCAAAGGTGCTATGCCAACATTCAAGATGTTAGGCGATAGTGATCTGGCAGCAGTAATAACTTATGAAAGAAATGCCTTTGGTAACAAAGGTAGCGTTGTTCAACCGTCAGATATTAAATCTGCACGATAATTAAAGAATAAGGAGAAAGCTATGACAGCAACAACAGCCCCTCATGAAGATCATCATCACGGCCCTGAAAAAGGTTTGATGAGATGGGTCAAAACAACGAACCATAAAGATATTGGTTCTCTTTACCTGTGGTTCGCTTTTACTATGTTATTAGTAGGCGGTGCATTTGCAATGGGTATTCGTGCTGAATTATTACAACCAGGATTGCAGTTAATGGAGCCACAGTTTTTCAATCAACTGACTACGATGCATGGCTTGATTATGGTATTTGGTGCGATTATGCCAGCCTTTGTTGGCTTGGGTAATTGGCTCATTCCAATGATGATAGGTGCACCTGATATGGCATTACCACGAATGAATAACTGGTCTTTTTGGATTTTACCATTCGCTGGCGGTATCTTGCTAAGCACCTTTTTTATGGAAGGCGGTGCACCCGCATTTGGTTGGACATTCTATGCGCCATTATCAACAACCTTTGCACCAGATAGCACAGACTTCTTTATTTTTGCAGTTCATTTATTAGGTTTCTCGTCTATTATGGGTGCGATTAATATTATTGCAACTGTGCTTAATATGCGTGCCCCTGAGATGAAGTTAATGGATATGCCTTTATTTGTGTGGACATGGTTAATCACTTCATTTTTATTGATTGGTGCAATGCCAGTATTAGCAGGTGCAGTAACAATGATGTTGACAGACCGTAACTTTGGTACCGCATTTTTTGATGCAACTGGCGGGGGCGACCCAGTTATGTTTCAGCATATTTTTTGGTTTTTCGGGCATCCTGAAGTGTATATTATGATTTTGCCAGCGTTTGGTGTGGTCTCTCATATTATTCCAACTTTTGCCCGTAAACCATTGTTTGGCTATTCTTCAATGGTATATGCAACAGCATCGATTGCATTTTTGTCCTACATTGTATGGGCGCACCATATGTTCTTAACGGGTATGCCAGTTGCAGGTGAATTATACTTTATGTATGCCACTATGTTAATTGCAGTGCCTACAGGTGTTAAAGTATTTAACTGGGTATCAACAATGTGGCGGGGGTCAATGACTTTTGAAGCACCGATGTTGTGGGCAGTTTCATTTGTATTCTTGTTTACGATTGGTGGCTTCTCTGGCTTAATGTTAGGTATTGCACCGGCAGACATTCAGTATCACGATACTTATTTTGTGGTTGCACATTTCCACTATGTATTGGTTACAGGTGCATTGTGGTCAATTATTGCGGCAACCTTCTATTGGTTGCCTAAGTGGACAGGCAAGATGTATAACGAAAAATTGGCAAAAATACACTTTTGGTGGGCGGTTATTTCAGTTAATGTATTGTTTTTCCCTCAGCATTTCTTAGGTCTTGCGGGTATGCCACGCCGTATTCCTGATTATTCATTACAGTTTGCAGATTTTAACTTTATTTCTTCCATTGGCGGTTTTGCATTTGGCGCATCGTTCATTTTATTGACTTATATTGTGATTGATTGTATTCGTAATGGCAAGCCAGCCAGTTCACGCCCTTGGGAAGGTGCAAAAGGTTTGGAGTGGACATTAGAGCCAAAAGCGCAATATCATAGTTTTAATACGCCACCATCAAGAAAGTTGATTGAGGCGGAGTCTCAGAATTCTTAATGGATGATAGAAAAAAAGGTGTTGTCAAGACTGCGGTAATTGTAGGTGTTGTAGCAATAGGAGTATTTATAGCCACCATCGTGTTATTTAATCCGACTGGCTAATATGGAACGAAAAAAAATAACAAAAGGGTTCTGGATAAAGTTAGTTTCAGCACCAATATTGATGTTTGCCTTTGCTTATGCAATGGTGCCTATTTATGATGTTTTTTGTGAAATTACTGGGTTTAATGGCACCACAGGTAGAATAGATAGTGAGCAGCAATATACGGTTGATGAAAATCGCAAAGTTGAGATAAGTTTTTTTGCAATGACGATGGGTGGGTTTCCAGTGCAGTTTGCACCAAAGGTAAATTCGATGATAATCGTACCTGGTAAGTTTTACACCACCAGTTACATTGCCAAGAATAATACCGATGAAACAGTTATTGGGCAAGCGATTCCTAGTGTGGCACCGACAGATGCAGCACTTTATTTTAAGAAATTGGAATGCTTTTGTTTTAATAAACAGGTATTCAAGCCACATGAAGAAGTTGAAATGACTTTGAGATTTGTGGTTGAACCAGAATTGGATAAGCGTATACAAGATATAAGTTTGTCTTATAATTTTTTTAAACTTGAAAAATAGAAAAAACGAGGAGAGAGAATATGAGTAAAGAGCAAGCATATTATGTGCCACACGGCACATACTGGCCAATTATTGGCTCGATTGGCATCGCAACATTATTTGTTGGTTTTGCCAATCAAATGCATGGGGTAGAATGGGGTGGATCGGTAATGGCACTTGGTTTTGCAATTACCGTGTTTATGATGTTTGGTTGGCTTGGACAAGTCGTCAATGAAAGCACTAGTGGCATTTATAATAATCAGGTTGACCGTTCATTTCGTTGGGGTATGAGTTGGTTTATCTTCTCTGAAGTGATGTTTTTTGCTGCCTTTTTTGGTGCATTGTTCTACGCAAGGCAACTTTCAGTACCGTGGCTAGGTGGTGCAGACAATAATATATATACGCCAGAATTGTGGAATGGCTTTAAAGCAGGATGGGACGCAGTTGCCTTTACAACACCCGGCACAACTTTGCAATCAGGTATTGAAATGTCAGTGCCAACACAATTGGTTAATACATGGGGTTTGCCAGCACTTAATACATTGTTGTTATTGCTATCAGGGGTAACGCTAACCTTCGCTCACCATGCATTGCGTGCTGGGCATCGTAATCAAATCATTGGCTGGTTAGTGGCAACTATTGCCTTAGGTTCAGCTTTCTTAGGCTTTCAAGTTATGGAATACGGACACGCCTATCACGATGGCTTAAAACTCACCTCAGGCATCTACGGATCAACCTTCTATATGCTAACGGGCTTCCACGGCTTTCATGTAACAGTTGGTGTTATTATGTTGACAGTCATCTTGTATCGCATACAAAAAGGTCATTTCACCGCAGACAATCACTTTGGCTTTGAAGGCGTGGCTTGGTATTGGCACTTTGTAGATGTGGTGTGGCTTGGTTTGTTTATCTTTGTGTATTGGTTATAATAAAAATTGATAGCAACTTAAAAAAAATATGTTAATCAGCCACATTTAGCTTGATTATTATTATAAAATGTATGGGCAGAAATCATTAAAATAAAATGGAGTTAAAGGGTATGGGCACATCAGCATATAAAATGGGGGGAGAAATAACTAAAGAAACTTTGGAGTTAATAACTTCTAAAATAAATAAAATAAAAGCATATAATCAAGAAGCCGACCATGATGTTTTAAATAAGCCTAATGGCGATTGCAATGTTATGCTGAAAGAAAGAAGAGATGCCACTGAGTACACAAAAACTTCCAAATCAAGCTCCACTTTTAACGAAAAAACAGATAAATTTTTTTTGTAAGATTGATTGATATGGCGATAA
>NZ_CAHJWD020000004.1 GCF_903642095.1 Bathymodiolus brooksi thiotrophic gill symbiont
TATCTTGTTTCGTGTAGCTAACCTTAGTGGATCTTGGCTAACTTGTTTCGTATAGTTATCCTTAGTGGATCTTGGCTATCTTGTTTCGTGTAGTTAACCTTAGTGGATCTTGGCTATATTATTTCGTGTAGCTAACTTTAGTGGATCTTTGCTATCTTGTTTCGTGTAGTTAATCTTAGTGGATCTTGGCTATCTTGTTTCGTTTAGTTAACCATACTGGGTCTTAGCTATCTTGTTTCGTGTAGTTAACCTTAGTGGATCTTGGTTATCTTGTTTCGTGTACTTAACCTTAGTGGACCTTGGCTATCTTGTTTCGTGTAGCTAACCTTAGTGGATCTTGGCTATCTTGTTTTGTATAGTTAACCTTAGTGGATCTTGGCTATCTTGTTTCGTGTAGTTAATCTTAGTGGATATTGGCTATCTTGTTTCATGTAGTCTACCTTAGTGGATCTTAGCTATCTTATTTCGTGTAGTAAACCTTAGTGGTTCTTGGCTCTCTTGTCTCGTGTAGTTAACCTTAGTGGATCTTGGCTCTCTTGTTTCGTGTAGTTAACCTTAGTGGATCTTGGTCATCTTGTTTCGTGTAGCTAACCTTTGTGGATCTTGGCTAATTTGTTTCGTATTGTTGTACTTAGTGGATCTTGGCTATCTTGTTTCGTGTAGTTGACCTTAGTGGATCTTGGCTATCTTGTTTCCTGTAGTTAACCTTAGTGGATCTTGGCTATCTTGTTTCGTATAACCAACCTTAGTGGATCTTAGCTATCTTGTTTTGTGTAGTTAACCTTAGCGGATCTTGGATATCTTGTTTCGTGTAGCTAACCTTAGTGGATCTTGGCTATCTTGTTTCGTGTAGTCAACCTTAGTGGATCTTGGCTATCTTGTTTCGTGTAGTTAACCTTAGTGGATCTTGGCTCTCTTGTTTCATGTAGTTAACCTTAGTGGATCTTGGTTATCTTGTTTCGTGTAGTTAACCTTAGTGGATCTTGGCTATCTTGTTTCGTGTAGCTAACCTTAGTGGATCTTGGCTAAATTGTTTCGTATTA
>NZ_CAHJWD020000005.1 GCF_903642095.1 Bathymodiolus brooksi thiotrophic gill symbiont
TTTCTGACAGATTTCCAGTCAAATCGGCCCTAAAAAAGAATAAATAAAAAAAAATTATGTAATATAAATTAATATTTTTGGTTAAGAGATGTAAAATTTAAATTTTATTGATGAGCGGATTCTTTTGTTAAAATAATCCGATATTACAATTAAAGGCAGTATACGCAGTCAATGGAATAGGGTCAATCACACAAAAAACTAACCCCATCTATAGATTAGATTACATCAAATCGAAACAGTCTCTGGATTAAAAGGGTATTAAAAGTACCGTCACGCGTAAAATGTGCTGAAATAGAAATAAACCCTTTTATATTTACAAGGGGCTAATTCAATGACAGACGGCAATATCCAGCGTCCTCCCCATGACCAATGTACATGCATGAGAGCAATGCCATCCATATACAGAGGTCATCAAGGGCCGGTGCCTAAAGGACATTTAGACTGGAAATAATTAAACAAAATGAAATTAAAGTCCTCCTCATGGCCAATGTACATGGAGGAAATTTGCATCATATATATGCAGACACTGAAATTTTATCGGCAAGATTATTGATTATTTTAAGCATGGCGAGATATAGTCAGACGTTTATATTTAGTTTATTTTCGTATCAATGGTAAACATTTACTGGTACAAAACACAACTGTACTTACTAGACAGTTTTAATTCTTCAATAATTAAAACGTATTGGATGTATTTAAATATTTTGCTGAATAGTGTCCAAACTATTTAAGAAATATTTAACTTTGCATGTTGACAATAGTAAACAACAAAATTGGCGGACATGTGATTTCCCGGTGTGAAAAAAAGGAGTGAAACAATAAAAAAAGACCATAATAATACAATGATTTGATCTGGGGCCGATTTGACTTGGGGCCGATTTGGTTTGGGGCCGATTTGACCTGCTACCTTCTGACATATGCATAAGGTTTTGAAAGTGTTTTTCTTTGAGACATTTTGGGCAA
>NZ_CAHJWD020000006.1 GCF_903642095.1 Bathymodiolus brooksi thiotrophic gill symbiont
TATGCACACCAATAGATGCATAACAACAAATTCTGAAAAAATTGATATAATTGATACATCTGAAAATGTAGCGTATGAATTAAAGGTTTCAGGCAACAACACACACCATGAGTTTTATAAAGATCTGGTAAAAGTGCTAACCTACAATGAATACAATTCCAACAAAAATAGACTTACAAAATTAGTTTTTATTTCAGAGTCAAAGGGTATTGAATCCCTAAGAAATCACTTAGATGAAAAAAATTTAATAATACTAAAAAATACACATAAGTTAAATATTGAACTCATCGGCATATAAAAAATTACCATAGTTAAGCAATAATACGCCCTGACCCTGTATAAAGATGTTATCAACATAGAAGGGTTACAAAAAAAATGGAGAAGCCTTATTAACATTTGTAAATCTTGTAACTACATTGGTAGTTTTAAGATTATTTTAGAAAACCAACAACCAAAATAACTTAATTATTAATATTGTGTTTTGAATTATGGCGTTATCTGATAGTAATTAATAGACCTTTATATCAATATAAATAATTATACAAAGATCTCTGATAATTGACTCAATTCAACTGAAAAAATACAGACGAAAAAATACCCCAATAAAGGGGTATTTTTTCTAAATAACTAGATAAATCTAGAAATTAGGACCTGCTTTAGCTTGGTCTTTAGCTTGTTGTTGACCAAGCCTACCATGTTTAGCAGCCATTTCAAGTAACTTAACAGCGGCTTTTTCATCACCAGCTTTAAACTTTTTCTTGGCAGACTTCATAAGTTTACGGATAGTGTTCCATTCCATACCTACTTTTTTAGCCTTCTTCTGCTCAGCTTTAGCAATTTTCAGTGCAGTTGCATAAGAAGAAACTGGTGCCTTGGCTTTAACTGCAGTAGCAGACTTATATCCAGCACTACCTCCACAAGCCGATAAACCAAAAGCTAACGATAATATTAATAATATCTTTTTCATGTTATTCTCCTTTATTCTCTGTACTCGGTACCAGAAATCTCCATGCCATTACTCATAATAGTATGGAAATATTCTAGATTGTTATATACATCTTTTTGTCGCTTAAATGGTTGCGCACGAACTTGCTTGTTGCAACCGCCATAACGACGCTGAATGGTGCCAAAACCATCACCTTTCTTTTTCGCCCATTTGCCACGCCATACAGGAAAGTGTGTAACCTGCCCCAATGCTGGCGACAATGTGTTGCCACGAATACGCTGACCGGGGTTAGTTACATGACAATCCGCACAAGATAAGTTAAGTTGTCCTCGCTTAGCATAGAAAAACTTTTTACCTTCGTTATAAGCAGCCAATGCCTTTTTATCACCTTCAGGGACGATTACATTAATGGTTTGCCCTTCAGCAATAGTCGTTAAGTAAGCCGAAATCCAAGCTAACTTACCCTTGCCAGAACCAATTTTTTTCTCACCATTTTTTACACGGCAATCCAAAAGTGCTTGCTCTAAACCAATAACCTTACCCTTAGCTGCATTCCATAGTGGATACTGAGTGCGAATGGTTTTATCATCACCAGAAAAACAACTGGAATAAGTTTTTCCATTCTTAAACGCTGTTTTCCATAATTCCCCACCTTTATCTACATGATCCTCAAATGGAGGCATCTCCATCACTGCTTCAAACTGTGACATTTTGTCTTCATTCATCGCATAAGGACCTTTGGAAAAGTCATTTAACGATAACTTAGGAAACCTTTTTTTAAAGTGACTTTGGAAGGCATCAATGTCAGCCTGAACGACTGATGATTGTTGTATTGAAAATACAGCAGTCGAACTTAATAAAGTCGCCACTGCTACTGTTGTTATAATTTTCTTCATTATTCTCTCCTCAAATAAAAAATAAATTTACTTAGACTTTTTAGTCATAGAGCCTGTTTTTCCTAAGTTATCCTTATATTTAAGTTCAATAGTATCACCTTTAGCACCAGCAACTTTAAACTTAAAATATGGATCTTTAGATACCGAACTACCAATATCTGCATCTACAAACTTATTGCCATTATGCGATATAACTATATGATCAATGTGGTTTGCAGGGACTAATTTACCTTTTTTCTTACGAAGTCCAGTTTCCATTGGGTGTTTAATGAGTGCCTTAATAGTAATAACACCTTTTCTAGCTTTTGGCTTTAATTTAATTTTTGCCATAATAATTTCTCCTTTTTTATATATTTAATTAACCGCCGCAGCCGCCAATGGTTACTTTGATGTTCTTCGTTACTTTGGTCATTGAATCGTTTGCGGTAACTATTGCAACCACATCCGAAGTTTTACCCATTTTAATACGAGTAGAAACAAAACCAACAGCACCAGTCAAATTAAATGAAGCTGCTAATGGTGTATTGTTCTCTTTCACTAAAAAAGCAATATTAGAAACGCCGTTCATCTTAGAAGCGTCAACTTCTACTGGTACAACTGCACCATTTTCAGCAATTTTAGGGGCTTTGAACTTAAACGAACCTGCACCTGCACCTGCTGCACCTGACACTACTGTACTCGACAAACCCTTAAATTTTTCTGAAGCAGCAAAAACTACTGACGGTGTTAATAAGCCTGCACCTACTGCCGTTGCAACTGCTGAACCTGCCATTGCACTTTTTAAAAATAATCTTCTTTTCATTTTCTTTTCTCCTTAATTATAATGAATGAATAAAATCTGTAACTTTATCAATTTGATTTTCAGTTAACACCTTATGTTTGCCAAACGGAGGCATTAAAGATTTTGAGTTTTTAACTGTTGCATCCCAAATTTGCGCTCTTAACACAGCCTTATCTGGAAATCTAGCTTTCATCGCTATTAATGGTGGTCCAATATTACCTGGTTGTCCACCATCTGAAACCGAATGGCATGCTAAACAATTACCCAATTTACGATCAAAAGCAAGTTCCTTACCTGTCATCTCTTTGGCACTTGCTTCTAGTGGCATTATAAATAATGACGCTAAAGTTACAACTGCCACAATAGAAATGTTTTTCTTCATATTCTTCTCCTCTTTAATATAAAAATAAAACTTTTAGCTGGTCTAAACAAATCAACTAAGTAGCAATAATACATAGAAAAAAAACAATTGCAACACTATCATTAAAGCATAATATTATCATATTCTAAACTTTCTCCACTGCTTTTATTATCGCATTTGCCTTATGCAAGGTTTCGTTCCATTCAGATTGAGGATCTGAATCGTAAACAATGCCTGCACCTGCTTGCACATAAAGAGTTTCATTTTTAATCACTGCGGTGCGGATAGCAATTGCCATATCCATACAACCATGCCAAGAAAGATGACCAATTGCACCTGAATAGATATTACGCTTCACTGGTTCAACTTCATTAATAATTTCCATTGCTCGAACTTTTGGTGCACCACTCAGTGTGCCTGCTGGAAAAGTTGCCTTTAATACATCAATTGCACTCATATTTTCTTGCAGTTCGCATTCCACATTAGAGGCAATGTGCATCACATGCGAATAACGCTCAATATACATTTTATTGGTGACTTTAACACTGCCTATTTTGGCAATGCGCCCTAAATCATTACGCCCGAGGTCAATTAACATTAAATGCTCAGCAATTTCTTTTTCGTCTGCCAATAAATCTTTTTCTAAAGCCAAATCTTGTGCCTCATCTTTACCACGAGGGCGTGTACCTGCAAGCGGTCGCACGGTAGCACATCTATTGCTATCAACACGAGTTAGAATTTCGGGAGATGAGCCAACAATACAAACATCATCTAAATTAAGATAATACATATAAGGGGATGGATTAAGACAACGCAACTGACGATAAAATTCAATTGGTGGAGCACTAAATTTGGCACTTAAGCGTTGTGATGGAACAACTTGCATCACATCACCAGCAACAATATATTCTTGTATTTTTTCAACAGCAGCCTTGTATTTATCTTCACCAAAACTAGAAACAAAATCTTGTCCGCTAAGGTGATCTGATTGATACGCTGGCTGACTAAATGGCGTTTGGATTTTGGTTATTATTTCATCTAATCGAATCTGTGCATCTTCGTATTTTTGCGTGTTTGGGTCAATATGAGTAATAACAAAAGCTTGATTTAACACATTATCAAACACCACTAAATCATTGGATAACATCAGCAGAATATCAGGCACTTTCATCTCATCTGGCTTGTTGATTTTGGCTAATTTTGGCTCAATATAGCGAATAATTTCATAACCAAAGTAACCAACCAATCCACCGTTAAAATCTGGTAGTGCCTCTAATTGGGGGACTTTGTATTGTGCTAAATATTGCTCAATCCACACCAAAGGATCCTTGACTTGACTTGATTCAAATAACTCACCATTACATTCAATTCGAACATCGTAATCAGAGACTTTAACAATGGTCTGTGCGTGCAAACCAATCATCGAGTAGCGACCCCATTTTTTACCACCTTCAACTGACTCAAAAAGATAAGAATAAGGTGTATTGGCTAATTTTAAATATAAATTTAATGCAGTGTCTATATCTGCATCGATATCAAGGGTTCGATAAACAGGAATATGGTTATATCCATCCACTATATGTTTGTTAAAAGAGTCTTTATTCATGATTGTATTTTATACCACGATCTTATAATTTAGGCATAAAAAAACCGCACTAATAATTAATGCGGTTTTTTCTTTTAAGCATTTAAATACAACTATTCTTTAACAGGCTCTTCTGTTTCTACTTCACTTAACTCAGCTGAAAGTGCCGCCTCTGCTTCTGACGCTTGCATCATACTTTTTGCCCGCTTGGAGCGACGCTCTTGATGATGAACAAAACCTGTGCCTGCTGGAATTAAACGACCAACAATAACATTTTCTTTCAGTCCCAGTAAATCATCAACACGACCTGTAGTGGAGGCTTCGGTTAATACTCGTGTAGTTTCTTGGAACGATGCCGCAGAAATAAACGATTCCGTTGCCAATGATGCTTTGGTAATACCCATTAATAATCTTTGATAAATTACTGGGTCTTTACCCTGTGAAACCAATTGCTTATTAGTGTCAATCACACGAGCGTACTCGGCAGTTTCACCATTCACAAATTTAGAATCGCCAATATCAAGCACCTCTACTTTGCGCAACATTTGCTTAACAATGACTTCAATGTGTTTATCAGAAATATTTACACCTTGTAAACGGTAAACATTTTGCACTTCTTTAACTACATAGCTTGCCAATGCTTCTACCCCCAATAAACGCAAAATATCGTGTGGATTTGATGGCCCATCAGAAATCACATCACCTTTTTCAACAGTTTCGCCGTCAAAAACATTAATTTGACGCCATTTGTGAATCATCATTTCTATTGCTTCACCTTCTGCAGAAGTAATAATCAAACGCTCTTTAGATTTTGTTGGACTACCAAAACTCACGACACCTGTTGCTTCTGCAAGAATAGAATGGTCTTTTGCTTTACGCGCTTCAAATAAATCAGCAACGCGTGGCAAACCACCTGTAATATCACTGGTTTTAGACTGGTCTTTAGAAATTTTCGCTAAAACTTCGCCTGCAGTAATCACTTGACCATCTTCTAAATTAATCTTAACTTCTGATGGTAAGTAGTGCGTTGACAACATAGTTTCAGAATCTTTTTCATCAACCATTTTAATCATTGGTTTCAAGCCTTTTGCTGCTGATACCCTTTCACCTTCTTTAATCATTTCGAAGAAAGTTAATCCTGTCAATGGATCGGTGTTCTTGTTAACCGTTACACCTTCAACAAAATCAACAAAAACAACACGACCTGCTTGCTCAGAAATAATTGGATGTGTATGCGGGTCCCAATCAGCAATCTTATCTTTTGCTTTAACTTTGCCTCCATCTTGAACATGAGCAATCGCACCATAAGGAATCTTGTAACGCTCAACTTCTTGACCTTTTACATTACGAACAGTCACTTCAGAAGAACGAGAAATAACCACTAAATCCCCATTTGCATTAGTAATTGACTTGAGATTTTCAAAATAAACCATTCCGTCATTATTAATATTAATACTACTTACCGCAGTTGATGCAGAAGCAGCGCCACCAATGTGAAAAGTACGCATTGTCAATTGTGTACCCGGCTCACCAATTGATTGTGCTGCAATAACACCCACTGCCTCACCAACACCAATTTTATGACCACGCGCCATATCGTTACCATAACAAGAAGCACACACACCATAACGCGCATCGCAAGTAATAGTAGAACGCGCTGTAATGGATTCTACGCCTACCTCATTAATCTTGCTTGAATCTGCTAATGTGACTAAATGGCCTTTGGGTAATAATACTTCTTTTGAATCTGGCACCATTACATCTTCAGCCATTACACGACCTAAAACTGCAGCACCCAATGTTTGGACAATGTTACCGCCTTCAATAGTTGCCTTCATTATCAAACCATTTTCTGTACCACAATCTTCTATATTAACAACCAAATCTTGTGCAACATCAACCAAACGACGCGTCAAATAACCTGAGTTTGCTGTTTTTAATGCCGTATCTGCTAGACCTTTACGAGCACCGTGTGTTGAAATAAAGTATTGCATATTATTCAAACCTTCACGAAAGTTTGAGGTAATCGGTGTTTCAATAATTGAACCATCTGGTTTTGCCATTAAACCACGCATACCTGCTAATTGACGCATCTGTGCAGGTGAACCACGAGCACCAGAATCAGCCATCATATAAACAGAGTTAAATGAAGGCAGTTTTTCAATTTCACCTTTGGCATTAACAAAGTCATCAAAACCAATTTCGTCCATCATTGCTTTTGCAACAGTTTCAGAAGTTCTTGACCAAATATCAATCACCTTATTATAGCGCTCACCGTCTGTTACCACACCTTGTGAATATTGCTTTTGCACTTCTTTGACTTGTGCTTGTGCTTCGTCAACCATGGAGGCTTTAGTATCTGGAATGGTCATATCGTTTGAACAAAATGAAATGCCCGACTTGGTTGAATATTGGAAACCCATATACATCATTTGGTCGGCAAAAATAACCGTGTCTTTTAATTCTTGTGTTTGATAGCAAACATGAATTAAGTTGGAGACTACTTTCTTACTAATTGCTTTATTAATTAAATCAAATGACAATCCTTTTGGCAAAATTCTTGAGAAAATTGCACGACCTACTGTGGTGTTAACAATGCGTGTATCACTAGGTTGATATTTGTTTTCAACTTTTATATAATCTTGAATACGCAACTTAACTTTTGCATGCAAAGTAGCCGCACCTGATTCATACGCATTAAGTGCTTCAGTCGCATTGGCAAAAATCATATCTTCACCTTTTTGATTAATCATATCACGCGTCATATAGTAAAGACCCAAAATAACATCCTGTGAAGGCACAATAATCGGCTCACCACTTGCAAGGTGCAATACATTATTAGATGCTAACATCAAAGTTCTTGCTTCAAGTTGTGCTTCCTCAGATAAAGGCACATGCACTGCCATTTGGTCGCCATCAAAGTCAGCGTTAAATGCACCACAAACAAGTGGGTGTAATTGAATCGCCTTACCTTCAATCAATAACGGCTCAAACGCTTGAATACCCAAACGGTGCAAAGTTGGTGCACGGTTCAACATCACAGGATGTTGGTGCACTACTTTTTCTAAAATATCCCAAACTTCAGGCACCTCTGATTCAACCATTTTTTTCGCTGCTTTAATCGTTGAGGCTAAACTTTGTGAAATTAAACGGTTATAAACGAATGGTTTAAATAATTCCAATGCCATTTTCTTTGGCAATCCACATTGATGTAATTTAAGATATGGACCACAAACAATAACTGAGCGACCTGAATAATCAACTCGTTTACCCAATAAGTTTTGGCGGAAACGACCTTGTTTACCCTTAATCATATCAGCAATTGATTTAAGTGGACGACGGTTATTACCCATTACTGCACGACCACGACGACCATTGTCAATCAATGAATCAACTGCTTCTTGTAACATTCTTTTTTCGTTACGCACAATAATTTCAGGTGCATCTAATTCTAATAAACGCGCTAAACGGTTGTTACGATTAATCACACGACGATATAAATCATTCAAATCAGAAGTTGCAAAACGACCACCATCTAACGCTACCAATGGACGCAAATCAGGTGGTAGAATTGGCAATACATTAAGCACCATCCATTCAGGTTTATTACCTGATTGGATTAAAGAATCAATCAACTTTAAGCGCTTATTGTATTTTTTAAGTTTAGTTTGACTCTTAGTGTTTAAGCTGTCTTCGCGTAAATTTGCCGCTTCTTTTTCAAGTTGCATTTCTTTTAAAACATCTTGAATTGCTTCCGCACCCATTTTTGCTTCAAATTCATCATCACCAAATTCATCTAAGGCATCATAATACATTTCTTCTGTCAATAACTGTTTGTGTATTAATGTTGTTGAACCTGGGTCAGTTACCAAAAAGGCTTCAAAATACAAAACACGCTCAATATCTTTTAGCGTCATATCCATCAACAATCCAAGACGCGATGGCAATGATTTCAAATACCAAATATGTGCAACAGGTGCCGCTAAGTTAATATGACCCATACGCTCTCTACGCACCTTAGACAAAGTAACTTCAACGCCACATTTTTCACACACAACATTGCGGAACTTCATGCGTTTGTATTTACCACACAAACATTCAAAATCTTTCATTGGTCCAAAAATCTTAGAGCAGAATAAACCTTCACGCTCAGGTTTAAAAGTTCTATAGTTAATGGTTTCAGGTTTTTTTACCTCACCATACGACCAAGAACGAATTTTTTCAGGAGAAGCTAAACCAACTCTAATCGCATCAAAATCTTGTTCTTTATTCTGACTTTTTAAAATATTTAATAAATCTTTCATATTACTCTCCTAATTAGTGTTGCTCAAGTTCAACATCAATACCCAGTGAACGAATCTCTTTAATCAATACATTAAAGGATTCTGGCATCACTGATTCTGTTAAATTAACCCCATCAACAATACTTTTATACATCTTCGCTCGCCCAGTAACATCATCCGATTTAACCGTTAACATCTCACGCAATGTATGTGCTGCACCATAAGCCTCTAATGCCCAAACTTCCATTTCACCAAAACGCTGACCACCGAACTGTGCTTTACCACTAAGTGGCTGTTGTGTAACGAGTGAGTAAGGGCCAGTTGAACGGGCATGCATCTTATCATCAACTAAGTGATTGAGTTTCAACATATGCATATAACCGACCGTAATTGGACGGTCAAACGGCTCACCTGTGCGGCCATCATAAAGTTGCTCTTGACCAGATTCTGGTAAGTCGGCTAACTTTAACAAGGACTTAATGTCTTCTTCTTTAATGCCATCAAATACTGGGGTTGCCATTGGCACACCCTCACGAAGGTTGTTTGCCAATTCAATAATTTCTTCATCGCTAAACGATGCTAAATTTTCTTGCTTACCATGAGAATTATAAACTTTATCTAAGAAAGCTCTGATTTCTTTAACCATTTCAGTGCGCTTTTCATCAAGCATGGCGGCAATTTTATGCCCTAACCCTTTTGCTGCATAACCCAAATGAACTTCCAGCACTTGCCCAACATTCATTCGAGACGGCACGCCTAATGGATTAAGCACTACATCAACAGTAGAACCATCTGCTAAATAAGGCATATCCTCTATTGGAGATATGCGTGAAATAACACCTTTGTTACCATGACGACCCGCCATCTTATCACCAACTTGTAAAGTCTTACGCGTTGCCACATAAACTTTAACCATCTTCATAACACCGGGGGGTAATTCTGCACCTTCAACAATCTTAGCACGCTCATTTTCAAAGAATTTATCAAATTCAACTCGTTTGATTTTCGCTTGTTTAACCAAAGAGGTTACTTCTTTGTTGACAGCGGTATCCTTAACTTTGAGCTTGCCAAAATCTTCATCATCTAAAGGCCTCATATTCTTAGAGTTTAACTTCTCCCCTGCTTTAATGCCAGCAACGGCTTTCGTTAACTCATTACCTGAAAGTTTCAAACGGATACGACGGAAAATATCACCATCAATAATACCAAATTCATCGTCAATGTCTTTTCTGATTTTTGCTAAACGACTTTCGTCAATACTTAAGGCTCTCGCATCTTTTTCAACACGGTCACGAGTAAAGACTTGAACATCAATAACCACACCAGATTTTGATGCACCAATACGCAATGAAGAATCCTTGACGCTATTGGCTTTTTCACCAAAAATAGCCCGCAATAATTTTTCTTCTGGAGACAATACAGTTTCACTCTTAGGGGTTACTTTACCTACTAAGATATCACCTCCTTTAACACGGGCACCAACATAAACAATACCGACTTCATCAAGTTTCGCTAAAGCAGATTCACTCACATTAGGGATATCAGCAGTAATTTCTTCTGAACCCAAAGTGGTGTCACGCGCATAAGCAGTTAGTTCTTCAATATGAATCGTGGTGTAACGATCTTCTTGTATCACACGCTCAGAAATTAAAATTGAGTCCTCAAAGTTATAACCATTCCATGGCATAAAAGCAATCTTCATATTTTGACCCAGTGCTAATTCACCAAGGTCTGTTGAAGGTCCATCTGCCAATACATCACCTGCAATAATCTTATCGCCTGTTTTCACCAAAGGTTTTTGGTTAATACAAGTATTTTGATTAGAGCGTGCATACTTAGTTAGGTTGTAAATATCAACTCCCAACTCACCAGCCTTAGCCTGCTTAGAATCAACACGAATAACGATACGGGAAGCATCAACTGCCTCAACCACACCACTATGCTTTGCCGTTACGCAAACACGGGAATCGGTTGCCACTACACGCTCAATACCAGTGCCCACTAATGGCTTTTCAGCACGCAATGTTGGCACTGCTTGGCGTTGCATATTTGAACCCATTAATGCACGGTTCGCATCATCATGCTCTAAGAACGGAATGAGAGATGCTGCCACTGATGAAATTTGCTTAGAGTCAATATCAATTAAGGTTACATTCTCAGAATTTACCAAGACAAATTCATTTTTATGACGGCAAGAAATTAAATCATCCATCAGCTTACCTTTTGTATCAACATTGGCATTCGCCTGTGCAATGGTATGCGTAATTTCATCAATCGCAGAAACATAAATAACTTCACTGGTTACTTTGCCCTTTTTAACCACTTGGTATGGTGTTTCTAAAAAACCATAATTATTAGTTTTAGCATAAACTGCTAAAGTGTTAATCAAACCAATATTTGGTCCTTCTGGTGTTTCAATTGGACATAAGCGACCATAATGCGATGGGTGCACATCACGCACTTCAAAGCCAGCGCGTTCACGCGTCAAACCACCCGGACCTAATGCTGAGATACGGCGTTTATGAGTTACACCTGATAATGGATTCACTTGATCCATAAACTGAGATAATTGTGAAGAACCAAAGAATTCTTTAACCGCAGCTGACACTGGATTAGAGTTAATTAAGTCTTGTGGGGTTAACTCATCTGTTTCAGCCAAGTTCAAACCTTCTTTAACTGCTTTTTCAACACGCACCAAACCAATTCTAAATTGATTCTCAATCATTTCACCAATGGCTCTAACACGCCTGTTAGCAAGTGTATCAACATCGTCAACTGAATCTTTGCCATCTTTAATATCGATCAACATTTTAATAACATTCAAAATATCATCATTCGTCAATACATGTTCACCCGTTTCAGACTCAATACCAAGACGGCGGTTAAGTTTCATACGACCAACCTTAGAAAGATCATAACGGTCATTTTTGAAAAATAAATTGTTAAATAACAAGTTAACGGCATCTTCTGTTGCTGGCTCACCTGGACGCATCACATGGTAAATAGACATACGAGCTTCAATTTCAGTTTGCACTTCATCTAAACGCAATGTGTTGGAAATATAAGCCCCCGTCTGCGACTCATTAATGTAAAGAATTTCAAATTTCTTAACTTTATTGGTTACAAGCAACTCCAAAACTTCTTCAGAAATAACTGTATTAGCGGCACATAAAATTTCACCCGTTTCTTTATCAACTAAATCTTGAGAAATAACCTTGTCTAACAAATATTCAAGTGGGGTAACCATTGATTCAATACCCGCTTTTTCTAAAATCTTTGTATGTTTGGCTGTGATACGACGACCTTTTTCAACTACAACATCTTTACCAGACATAATATCAAATTCAGCAATTGAGCCACATAATTTAGCTGGAGATAAGTCTATATTGCAAGATTTTGCTTTAAGCTTGACATTAATTTTGCCAAAGAAGGTATCAAGAATGCCAATTGAATCAAGACCCATTGCACGCAACAAAGTGGTTACTGGTAATTTACGCCTACGGTCAATTCGCACATATAGATGCTCATGATGATCAAATTCAAAATCTAGCCATGAGCCACGGTAAGGAATAATACGAGATGAGAATAAAATCTCACCTGAAGAGTGTGTTTTACCTTTGTCATGTTCAAAGATTACACCTGGAGAACGGTGCAACTGAGATACCACAACACGCTCAGTACCATTAATAACGAAGGTACCTGTGTCGGTCATTAACGGTAATTGACCAAGATAAACATCTTCTTCAATAATTTGCTTAACACGACGCTTCTTTTTTAGAATTGAACCATTTTTATCAAACAAAACCAAGTTTAATTTCACTCGTAATATTGAAGCAAAAGTTACACCACGCAACTTACATTCTTCAACATTAAATTTTGGCTCTTGCAATGCATAATCAACATATTCAATTTCTGCATAACCATTGTTCGCAGTAATTGGAAATACGGATTGAAAAACC
The DNA here is from genome assembly GCF_903642095.1 of Bathymodiolus brooksi thiotrophic gill symbiont. Classification (GTDB taxonomy): domain Bacteria; phylum Pseudomonadota; class Gammaproteobacteria; order PS1; family Pseudothioglobaceae; genus Thiodubiliella. The sequence goes on from NZ_CAHJWD020000006.1 coordinate 12,812, forward strand.
GCATGCAAACCAACATTTGTTTTAGTTTCTTTGCCAGCTTGGATAAAACCATTGAATGATTCAATCTGGATAGCCAACAAATCTGGTTCCGTTAAAATTGATTCCCTTGAACCAAAATTATTTCTAATTCGCTTTTTTTCAGTAAATGAATAAGCCATAGTACCTCACATTATTTGATCTTACAATTAACAATTTTTCTTAAAAGACAATATATAAATAAAGTCTTTTTAATAATAGGGTCAGCCTATAAAAATTTATAGACTGATAAAAACACTAAAATCCCCTTACGGAAGTTTTAATATTTTTTTTGTAGAAGTAATTACTTAAGTTCTACGCTAGCACCAGCTTCTTCAAGCTGTTTCTTAATGTCTTCAGATTCAGCTTTAGATGCGCCTTCTTTAATTGCAACAGGTGCTGATTCAACCATATCTTTAGCCTCTTTAAGACCAAGACCAGTAATAGCACGAACTGCTTTAATAACAGCAACTTTCTTTTCACCAAAACTTGTCAACATTACATTGAACTCGTCTTTTTCTTCTACTGCTGCACCAGCGTCTGCTGCTACTGCTACTGGTGCTGCCGCTGCTGCCGCTGATACACCAAACTTTTCTTCCATTGCTGAAACCAATTCAACAACATCCATTACTGACATATCAGCAATTGCATTTAAAATATCTTCATTGGTTAATTTAGCCATGATATTTTCTCCTTTTTTATTATTATTATTTTTGTTGTGCCACTGCTGAAACCACTCGAGTTATTTGACTAGGGATATCATTTAAACCCCTTGCTAATTTCTCAACTGGTGCCAACATTAATGCCATAACTAAGCTAATCGCCTGATCTTTAGTTGGCAAATCTGCAATTCGCTTAAGTTCTTTTGCTTCCACAAAATCCCCTGAAACGCCCAGACCTTTAACAACCAAATCTTCGTTTTCTTTGACGAAATTATTGAATACACGGGCTACTGCACCTGGGTCTTCTTGTGAAAAACCAAGAATCACCGGCCCACTAAGCACAGGCATTACACATTCGCATACTGTATCCTCTAACGCTCTTTTTGCCAATGAATTCTTTACAACCCGTAAAGAAACACTTGCATCCATTGCACTAGCACGAAGGTTAGTCATTTGCGCAACTGTTAATCCGCGATATTCAGCTACGCCAACAGCAATACTACCCTTAGCGAGTGCATTTACTTGTTTGACAACAACTTTTTTTGCTTCAAGATTTAGAGCCATTTTGTCTCTCTCCTAAACAGTCTACTAAACTTAGAAATAAAAAATATAAATTTGCACCCATACTTTCTCTACCTAAGCTCAGTTTAAAAAAAAGAAAGTTATATTAATATAACCTTCACCCTAGAGTATTTGCTAGAACATCCTAACACCACCCTCTACATAGGCCAACTGTATTACCAGCCAATTAAACAAACACACCAGGAGGAATGTTTGAACCTATGGTCTTTGAGGTCATAGAACAATCTAAAACCTAAAAGAATTTTTTTGGTTAAACTTAAATGTCAACCGATGTTAAATCAACCCCAACACCTGGACCCATTGTTGATGAAACGCTCACTCTTTTAAAATAAATACCTTTGGCTGAACTGGGTTTAGCTTTTTTCAATGCTTCCATTAAGGCAACAATATTTTCAGCTAATGCTTCCGCTGTAAATGATGCCCTGCCAATGCCTGCATGAATAATACCTGCTTTGTCAGTGCGATAACGCACTTGACCTGCTTTAGCGTTATTCACTGCAGTTGCAACATCGGGCGTTACTGTGCCAACTTTAGGGTTAGGCATTAAGCCTCTAGGGCCCAATACTTGTCCTAAACGACCAACAACGCCCATCGCATCTGGAGAAGCAATAACCACATCATAATTTAGATCACCATCTTGCATAGTTTTCATTAAATCTTCCATGCCGACTACATCGGCACCTGCAGCTTTTGCTTTCTCTACATTGTCACCTTGAGTAAATACTGCGACACGCACTGATTTTCCAGTGCCATTTGGTAATACTACTGCACCACGCACATTTTGGTCAGATTTATTAGCATCAACACCAAGATTAACACTAACATCAATAGATTCGTCAAATTTTGCAGTTGAGCATTCTTTTAATAAGGTAAGTGCATCAATAATCGCATAACGCTTTTCTTCTTCAATCTTTGTTGCAAATTGTTTTTGTTTTTTTGTTAACTTAGCCATCTTAACCCTCCACTTCAATACCCATAGAACGGGCTGTGCCAGCAATAATACTTACTGCTGCTTCCATATCATTGGCATTTAAATCTTTCATTTTAATCGTCGCAACTTCTTCTAATTGTGCACGAGTAATTTTGCCTACTTTATCAAGGTGTGGCACGCCACTGCCTTTTTTAATACCTGTAACTTTTAGAATTAACAGTGCTGCTGGCGGCGTCTTGGTAATAAATGTAAAACTACGATCACTATAAACCGTAATAACCACTGGCACTTTCATACCTTTATCAATGTCTTGCGTTGAAGCGTTAAACGCTTTACAAAATTCCATAATATTCACACCATGCTGACCCAATGCTGGACCTACTGGTGGCGAAGGGTTTGCCTCTTGTGCTGGAATCTGCAGCTTAATATATGATTCAATTTTTTTAGCCATTTTTTATCTCCTTATGGGTGCAAACGCTCTATCTAAAATTAAGCTCCCCTGTTAAATTCAACCCGAAGGTTTCACCTTTTAAGTCTTCGCCACCTGCGAAAACTCTAACTCTACTGGTGTAGTGCGTCCAAAAATCAACACCTCTACTTTTAGTAAATTCTTTTCATAGTCAACCGATTCAACTGTGCCATTGAACTCATTAAACGGCCCGTCAATAACCAAAATTTCTTCACCCGGTTGGTAAGCAACCTTGGGTTTCGGCTTATCTGTACCTTCCTGAACACGCGCCATAATCTTATCAACTTCACGCTGAGTAATTGGCGATGGCTTACCTGAAGATCCCCCAATAAAACCAATCACATTTGTGGTATTTTTTACCGCTAGCCAGCTTTGCTCAGTAAGCTCCATATGAATCAACATATAACCTGGGAAAAATTTGCGTTCTGCAGTTTTCTTTTGACCATCTTTAAGCTCTACTACTTGCTCAGTTGGAATCATAACATCGCTAAGCAAGTCTGTTAAGTTCTCTCTTTCAATTGACTCTTCAATTGCAACTTTTACTTTCGCTTCATAGCCACTTCTTGCATGGAGCACATACCATCTCTTAGACATTTTATAATCCCTTTTAATTTGTTAATAACTGAACAGCCCAAGTAAAAAACGCATCAACAATCCATAAGAAAATAGCAACAATAACCACTGCCACCATAATCATACCAGTCGTTTTAAGCGTTTCATCTTTTGTCGGCCAAACAACTTTGCGCAATTCGATCTTTGTTTCTTTCGAAAATGCTTTTAAACGAATGCCTTGCGGTGATTTTAAAAAAACAAATCCTGCTATTACTAAACCCACTAGCAAAACCAACACTTTATAGAGTGTTGTGTTTAACGCCAGTGGGTCTAAATAGAAAAACACAAGAAAGCCTATAACAATAAGAATTGATATTATCAATCCTACTGACGACTCTGTTTTTGCTTGATTCTCTGTATTCTTACTCACATTACATCCTTTAATATGGCAGGCAAGGAGGGACTCGAACCCCCAACCAACGGTTTTGGAGACCGCCACTCTACCAATTGAGCCACTTGCCTAAATTAAGAATGCCTATACCAGTCAAACGACCGCTAAAGGCATTCTTTTATAAGGCTCAAAAAAAATATTTGAGCCAGTTTTCTCTTAATCTATCACCTTAGCAACAACACCCGCACCAACAGTGCGCCCACCTTCTCTGATGGCAAATCTCAAACCTTCTT
>NZ_CAHJWD020000007.1 GCF_903642095.1 Bathymodiolus brooksi thiotrophic gill symbiont
CTTTTGTCCTTTATTTCAAAAACTATAAGAGATAGATGTTAAGTTTAAACAGCAAACATGTTCAGCATGTCAAGATCAACCTAGCCTACAATTTTAAAGTAAATCTGATTACCCATCTTGAAGTTATTGCCCTTTTTTCATCAAATTTTAAAAATGTTAATACTTTTCATCCTTTATTTCAAAAACTATAAGAGATAGATGTTGAGTGTAAACTGAAAACATGTTCAGCTTGTCAAGATCTACATGCCCTGCAATTTTGAAGTAAATCTGATTACCCGTCTAGGAGTTATTCCCCTTTTTTCATCATTTTTTAGCTCACCTGACCCAAAGGGCCATGTGAGGTATTGCCATCACTTGGCGTCCGTCGTCCGTCCGTTAACTTTTTCATATTTTAATCTTCTCCTCTGAAACAACTTGGCCAAATGGAACCAAACTTGGCAGTAAACATCTATGTAAGGTCCTCTATAAAGTTTCTCCATTTAGTCCATTTGGCCTACAAACATGGCCGCCAAGATTAATTTTTTTAGCTCACCTGACCCAAAGGGTCATGTGAGGTATTGCCATCACTTGGCGTCCGTCGTCCATCCGTTAACTTTTCATATTTTAATCTACTCCTCTGAAACAACTGGACCAAATTGAACCAAACTTGGCAGAAAGCATCTATATAAGGTCCTCTATAAAGTTTCTTCATTTCGTCCCATTCCGCCAACAAATATGGCCGCCAAGGGCAATTCTTGTTTCTGATTGGCTAATGTTAAAAAAATCTTCTCCTCTGAAACTGCTTGGCCAAATGGAGCCAAACTTGGCAGGAAGCATCTATGTAAGATCCTCTATAAAACTTCTTCATTTAATTCCATTCGGCCAACAAACATGGCCGCTGTTACTAAAAATAGAACATATGGTAAAATTGCACGTTTTTGGTAACAACTCAAAAACCGTTAATAATATCAGAAATCTGACATGGGTAAAAATGATCAGCACAGGAAGATCTAACTACCCTGAAATTTTGAAGAAAATCTGATTACCTATCTTGGAGTTATTGCCCTTTTTTCGTCAAATTTTCAAAATTTTAATACTTTTCGTTTTTTATTTCAAAAACTATAAGAGATAGACGTTAAGTTTAAACAGCAAACATGTGCAGCATGTCAAGATCTACATGCCCTGCAATTTTGAAGTAAATCTGATTACCCGTCTAGGAGTTATTGCCCTTTTTTATTTTTTATTTTTTTAATTTAAACATTTTTGTCTGATATTTCAAAAACTATTAGAGATAAAGGTTAAGTTTAAATTGCAAACATGTGCAGCATATTAAGATCTACCTACCCTGTAATTTTGAAGTTAATCTGAGTACCCAATTTGGAGTTATTGCCCTTTTTTTCGTCAAATTTTCAAAATGTTAATACCTTTTGTCCTTTATTTCAAAAACTATAAGAGATAGATGTTAAGTTTAAACAGCAAACATGTTCAGCATGTCAAGATCAACCTAGCCTACAATTTTAAAGTAAATCTGATTACCCATCTTGAAGTTATTGCCCTTTTTTCATCAAATTTTAAAAATGTTAATACTTTTCATCCTTTATTTCAAAAACTATAAGAGATAGATGTTAAGTGTAAACTGAAAACATGTTCAGCTTGTCAAGATCTACATGCCCTGCAATTTTGAAGTAAATCTGATTACCCGTCTAGGAGTTATTCCCCTTTTTTCATCATTTTTTAGCTCACCTGACCCAAAGGGCCATGTGAGGTATTGCCATCACTTGGCGTCCGTCGTCCGTCCGTTAACTTTTTCATATTTTAATCTTCTCCTCTGAAACAACTTGGCCAAATGGAACCAAACTTGGCAGTAAGCATCTATGTAAGGTCCTCTATAAAGTTTCTCCATTTCGTTCCGTTCCACCAACAAATATGGCCGCCAAGGGCAATTCTTGTTTCTGATTGGCTACTGTTTAAAAAAATCTTCTCCTCTGAAACTGCTTGGCAAAATGGAGCCAAACTTGGCAGGAAGCATCTATGTAAGATCCTCTATAAAGCTTCTTCATTTGGTTCCATTCGGCCAACAAACATGGCCACCAAGATTAATTCTTTTTTCTGATTGGCTAATGTTAAAAAAATCTTCTCCTCTGAAACAGCTTGGCCAAATGGAGCCAAACTTGGCA
>NZ_CAHJWD020000008.1 GCF_903642095.1 Bathymodiolus brooksi thiotrophic gill symbiont
GAGTAGAAAAACCCGAATTTTCACCTTTTTCATTTCATTAGAAAAACACCTAAAATTTATTATTTCGTGATAAAAAATATATCAGATAAAACTTGAAAACTAGAACTTTATTAATTTGGTAGTTATAAGCATTAAAAATATGATTGGGTACTACTACTGAACGTCCAAAGTGAAGTCGTTTCGAGAAAATCGGACGCCATCTTGATTTATGTGTCAACGAACAGCCCATTTTCAAAAATAATTCCGGGAGCTATCCCTGGACCAATATTCTTCATGCATGGCTTAAAATTTGCAGAAAGTCTTCAATTTTACCAATCCGATCGCCAAAAATTTTTTAAAAATCGAAATCGTAACGTAAAATATAAAAGTTTACAAAACATTGTTTTAAACTCGTTTACCACACTTCCGAAAAATATTGGGGGTCAAATATCAATAAACTGAACCTTCCTCTAAAGATATGCCGCCAAGGTTTCAATGGATAAGCAGTAATAGCTCCCGGAAATCATTGGATGTTCGGTCCATATTTTCCGACTTTGCAATCAGAGTTGAGCGGGAAGAGTTATCGGACGTTGTGTGGCGCATGACCGAAATGTATGTCTTCCGCCATTTTGGCCAGGACAATTTCAGAGTTGTACCAAAGAAAAATAGAATTTACCGACGTATTGTTCTACCAATTGATACAATAATTATCTAGCATTGATGTATTCAGACCACGGAGGTCAATCATGCACGGTAAGTAACAAAACTTCTTCTAAAATATAGTTTTATTCTCAAAAGAAATATCGTTTTCAACCGGATCAAATGGGGGTTAATTTTGAAAACAAAAGATGCACAAAAATCGCACAGAAACTTTACACGAACTGAATAAATATATATCTTTG
>NZ_CAHJWD020000009.1 GCF_903642095.1 Bathymodiolus brooksi thiotrophic gill symbiont
AATCTAAAATGACAATCTAAAATGGACAATCTAAAATGGCAATCTAAAATGACAATCTAAAATGGCAATCCAAAATGGCAATCTAAAATGACAATCTAAAATGGCAATCTAAAATGCATTCTAAAATGGCAATCTAAAATGGCAATCTAAAATGACAATCTAAAATGGCAATCTAAAATAGACAATCTACAATGGACAATCTAAGATGGCAATCTAAAATGACAATCTAAAATGACAATATAAAATGCACAATCTAAAATGGCAATTTAAAATGCAATCTAAAATGGCAATCTAAAATGGCAATCTAAAATGGACAATCTAAAATGGCAATCTAAGATGGCAATCTAAATTGACAATCTAAAATGACAATCTAAAATGGCAATCTAAAATGGCAATCTAAAATGCCAATCTAAAATGGACAATCTAAGATGGCAATCTAAAATGGCAATCTAAAATGGCAATCTAAAATGAAAATCTAAAATGGCAATCTAAAATGGCAATCTAAAATGACAATTTAAAATGATAATCTAAAATGGCAATCTAAAATGACAATCTAAAATGGACAACCTAAAATGGACAATCTAAAATGGAAATCTAAAATGGACAATCTAAAATGACAATCTAAAATGACAATCTAAAATGGCAATCTAAAATGACAATCTAAAATGGAAAATCTAAAATGACAATCTAAAATGACAATCTAAAATGGCAATCTAAAATGACAATCTAAAAGGGCAATCTAAAATGGCAATCTAAAATGGACAATGTAAAATGACAATCTAAAATGGCAATCTAAAATGACAATCTAAAATGGACAATCTAAAATGGACAATCTAAAATGCAATCTAAAATGGACAATCTAAAATGGACAATCTAAAATGGCAATCTAAAATGGACAATCTAAAATGAAAATCTAAAATGGCAATCTAAAATGCAATCTAAAATGGACAATCTAAAATGACAATCCAAAATGGCAATCTAAAATGGACAATCTAACATGGCAATCTAAAATGGCAATCTAAAATGACAATTTAAAATGACAATCTAAAATGGCAATCTAAAATGACAATCTAAAATGGACAACCTAAAATGGACAATCTAAAATGGCAATCTAAAATGGACAATCTAAAATGGCAATCTAAAATGACAATCTAAAATGGCAATCTAAAATG
>NZ_CAHJWD020000010.1 GCF_903642095.1 Bathymodiolus brooksi thiotrophic gill symbiont
GCATGCTTATTAACTATATTTATTTGTATCCATTGATGAAAAAGAAGAAATGATGTCTAAGTAATAAAGTTTTTATTGATCTCTGAAATATGATTTCCATTCTTTATGCACAAAATGAATGTGGGCCTCACTAAATATGCTACATCACATCGTTGTAGAATTGCTCTCAATTTGTCTGAAGATGTTTGTTTTTCATATTTTTCATTATTTTTCAGCACCAACAGCTAAGAAAAACCAGCCTTCTACCACCATAGATACCATGACAGACAACAGGCCCACACAAGTAGACCAAGACCTACTAGCAATCAACAGACAGAAAACATTATAAGAAAGGGGATCAATGGGCCACATAGGTTGTTTTTATTGAAACTTTAATTGAACTTTAAAGAGCACATTAGAGGAAATCAATAGATCTGACAGACTCTACACCAGTGGAAACTCAGTACAAGATGACATACTAGTACAATGTATATCAGAGAGTTACCATAACAGGAGACCAACAAATATTACACCAGAGAATAACAAAACAAGAAGACCAAAAGACTGACACAAGAGAGTTAACAGAACTTAGTTCAGAGGCTAACCAACAGACTGGTGCTAGAGAGTTACCAACATATCTTAAATCAGAGGCTAATCAACAAGAGAGTTAACAACAGATCTTAGATCAGAGGCTAGCCAACAGACTGACACAAGAGAGTTACCAACATATCTTAGATCAGAGGCTAACCAACAGACTGGAACAAGAGAGTTATCAAAAGACCTTAGATCAGAGGCTAACCAGCAGACTGACACAAGAGAGTTGCTAACATATCTTAGACCAGAGGCTAACCAACAGACTAGCACCAGAGAGTTATCAACAGATGTTAGACCAGAGGCTAATCAACAAACTGGCACCAGAGAGTTATCAAAAGATCTTAGATCAGAGGCTAACCAGTGGACTGACACAAGAGAGTTGCTAACATATCCTAGACCAGAGGCTAACCAACATATCTTAGATCAGAAGCTAACCAACAGACTGGCACCAGAGAGTTATCAAAAGATCTTAGATCAGAGGCTAACTAACAGACTGGCACCAGAGAGTTACCAACATATCTTAGATCAGAGGCTAACCAACAGACTGGCACCAGAGAGTTACAAACAGATCTTAGATCAGAGGCTAACAAACAGACTAGCACCAGAGTTACCAACATATCTTACATCAGAGGCTAACCAACAGACTGGCACAAGAGAGTTACC
>NZ_CAHJWD020000011.1 GCF_903642095.1 Bathymodiolus brooksi thiotrophic gill symbiont
AACAAGTGCCGAGATATATTGGGGACGACTTTTTTTTAGGGCCGAATCTAGTCTCTTGAAACTTGAAACTTGAAACTTTTTATTTCACTAAAGGCCCCACATAGGGCATGATAGTACAAATAATTATAAACAATTAAACAACATGTAATGCATGAACATATATACAAATTATGAAACATATTTATGTTTGTTGGAAGGCAATATATAAATATAAGGCATATTTATGTAATTCAAATTGCAAGGCAATATTAACACTTGCAAGTATTACTTGAATACAGACATGACTATTTTAGCATATTTTGATAAACCAATGAGTACATATTTATCATCACTGTTCATTAACTCACTAAAACTAATTGTATTTGGAACATTATATAAATACTCAGGAATAAATTTTTTCCTTTCATCTTTGAAAAAAGTACAGTTAAACAGATAGTGAAATTCATCACCCAGTTCTTCCTTATTACATAAATCACAAATTCTTTCTGATCTGTCAATACTAAAAAATCTACCCATTTCTATTGGCAATTTATGACTACCACATCTAAATTTACACATGTTATACATTAAATTAGGCGGTAATATAGTAAAGTATTTTTCCAAACCAAATTCAGATTTATACATTCTATAATTAGTACATTTAGGTGCATTAAAGATTTGCAATTTCCAATACTCAACATAAGAATCATAAAAGTACTGCTTAACTTTCTTCGATAGGTTAAAATTTCTAGGAACAAATTGATCATTCCAATAATTTATAAAACCACATTTGTTCAATATATCTTTTACACAATTTAACCATTTAGAATGGTATACATCACAAAGATCTAATTGATACAAAATATCATACAGTGTTCTAGAAATTTTCTCTTTTTTTCCATTTACAATACGTGCCCAAAAACCAATCATCCTTGCATTTATATGAACAGACATAGGCACTCGACCTAGTTCACCATATACAATATAATTTGGTGTACATTTTTTAACTTTCATAATATATTTACAAAATTCTAAATGCAATGTTTCAGAAATATCATTTTTTTCATAACCCCAAACTTCAGCACCATATAACAAGATTGGTGCAACCATTACATCAAATAATTGCAACAATATATCAATTGGTAAAGACAATTTTCTTGCTTTTCTTAACACATAGAACATGGCTTTTCTAGCTTGTTGTACAAGTCGGGCTTTGTTTCTACCAAAATTACCTTTTCTAGAAAAAATAGTACCAAGATATTGAAATTCATCTACAACTGTTAAACGTTCATTGTTATATATAAAATCTATATTTTCACTCTGTCTACTTTTGGAAAATATAACTACATTAGTTTTGGCTGTATTCACCTTCAATTTCCAAGTTTCACAGTACAAATACATTGCATTAAGAGCTGACTGCAATTCAGCTGCAGTTTCAGCAAATATAACTGTATCGTCAGCATACAGTAACAAGTACAATTTAAAATATACTTCAATATCGTCGTTGTCAAATAACAAATGTGAAATATTACAAACATCATTAAGACCATTGTAAGCATGTGACATGAATTCAGTTAAGTCATTTAAGAACACTGAAAACAACAGAGGGGATAGATTTTCCCCCTGCCTTACACCAATATTTGATGGAAAAAAATCTGAACAATTGGAGCCATCTCTAACACAAGACTTTGCATTTTTATACATATTTTGTATTATAACTAACATATTACCATCGATACTAGTACGTAATAATTTTTGCCATAACAATATTCTATCAACAGAATCAAAGGCCTTACGGTAATCTATAAAAGCACAATATAATTTTTTCCGTCTAAACAGATACAGGTCAATAAGACATTTAAGATTAAATATGTGATCAATTGTACCATACCCTTTTCTGAAACCAGCCTGCTCTTCACACAGTAAACCTAAACTTTCTAAATAATTAAACAATCTGTTATTCAAAATACAGGTAAACAATTTGCCATAACAACTAAGTATAGTTATCCCTCTGTAATTATCAGCATTTGCTGGATCACCTTTGTTTTTAAATATAGGGCAAATATAGCCTTCAGACCAGGAATCTGGTACGATACCACTCTCAAAAATAATATTGAAAATTTTAACAAATACAGGCATTAGCTTATCAGCTGCATGTTTCAAAAATTCGTTAAGTATCATATCGCCACCACATGCTTTATTATTTTTCAAAGATTTAATAGCATCAGTAACTTCTTTCTCAGAGATCGTTTCATTTATAACAGTATTGTACTCACTAATATTATCAGGCAAAACAATATCGACATCATTCTGCATATTACTCAACTCTTTAAAATGATTAAAAAATACATTCAATGCAACTTTCTGGGTAACAGTTTTACTTTTATCACAACCTTTATTCAGTAAAGACCAATAAGCCTTAGGATCAGAGGTACGCAGACCTCTTAATTTGTTTACAAATGACTTTTGAAACTCATTAAATTGTTTTTGTATAGTCTTTTTGTACTCTTTACTTCTACATACCATATCACAATAATTTTCATTACTACGTACTCTATAATAATACTTTTTAGACTTGCGATATGCTTTTCTTTTCGTATAACAATCACTATTAAAATACCTTTTACTACCTGAATTATGTTTGTTTGAACACTTTTTTTGTGGATTTATGTACACAAACATACCCGCCTTATCTGCGGCAGACTTAATTATATTGTTACAATCATTTACAATCTTGTTAACAGTTACAATATTAGTATTTTGAGGATTAACAGCCCCAAGACTAATTAACAGTT
>NZ_CAHJWD020000012.1 GCF_903642095.1 Bathymodiolus brooksi thiotrophic gill symbiont
CATGATTTATAATTACCTGGTGTAACATGATTTATAATTACCTGGTGTAACAAGATTTATAATTACCTGGTGTAACATGATTTATAATTACCTGGTGTAACATGATTTATAATTACCTGGTGTAACAAGATTTATAATTACCTGGTGTAACATGATTTATAATTACCTGGTGTAACATGATTTATAATTACCTGGTGTAACAAGATTTATAATTACCTGGTGTAACAAGATTTATAATTACCTGTAGCCCTTTTCACAAAAATTCTTACGATAAAAAATTGTCGAAGTGTAAAACTAAGATTAAAAAGATTTTCACAAAAATACTTACGATAATCTTAAGTGTAAAAATAGTCCTAACTTTACGTGTAAAACTACCCTGTCCTAAGTGTAAAATTTTGATCGTAAGAGAAATTTTGGTCTTATCTTTTATCGTAAGTGAAAAAAATAGAAAAAAAGATGGACGATGTATTGGCGCTTCGACTTGAAAATAAGAGAGCAATTCATCGTTAGCGCATTTTCTCTGACCGTATGACAAACCTATTTACACATATTGATAAATGTTTATTGAAATGAATATGGTTTAATACAAACAGACGCTACAAATGGCATTGTTGTTTACTCCTTTTTCTGGCGTGACTAATAACAGAGTCTGTCTATAACGATGCATTCCGTACATTTACCTTTTCAATGCAGCAGTGTATCGTTTACATGACCAAAAAAATCAGGATAATTCTCATTAATTTTAGATTTCAAATTGGGAACGATCGACAATCGAAAAGACTACTTGCAAACTTGGGGAGAATTCTTTTTTTTCATTTTTTTTGGATAAAAAG
>NZ_CAHJWD020000013.1 GCF_903642095.1 Bathymodiolus brooksi thiotrophic gill symbiont
CAAGCGCTTAGATGACGTTTTGATGTTTGAGAAGCAATAGTTGCCGTAAAAAACGATGGTATGTCGGCACGTAACAGCTATATAACTTAATATGAAACAGGCACTGCCTGGAAAGCTCGCAAAGCTAATCACTAATTAGATATCCTTGGTCTTGGATGAGCAAACATATGCAAAACTTTATGCTTATGTACATATAATTATTTACCAACTTTGCCTGAAAATAGAAATTTGGTTTACAAGTGACCACCAGTAGACATAATAGAGTATGTAAATGTTGCACATAGCATAGGGTCTGAGACACTCTTCAAGATCACAGGTACTTGTGGACAGGACCCTATGGTGCCTCTGATTGCCCATCCCTCCTTTTTTTTAACATCAATTTGTGTTCATGTACACAACATTTTGCAACTTTCTATGTATCTCTGTATGTCATATATACAAAAAAAAACAATCAAACAGCAGTTTCTATCCATACTGGGTTTCTGACATATGCATAAGGTTTTGAAAGTGTTTTTCTTTGAGACATTTTGGGCAATTGTGTATTTTATCAATACCTGATGCAATTAAGCGAATATAAATATAAGCTTGAGTTCGCTCTAGGAAAAATCCAGAGCAGACGATCAGGTTGCGCAATCGTGTTATTTTTAGCGACTCGTTACTTTCCGTGTAGGATTCGATAATTATCGGTTACCAATTTCACGTTACCGCCGCCATTATGGTTCAAAGGTCAATCGGAGTAAAAAAAACGTAAACAAGACGTCATTGCATTTGTAAACACGGTGACGCAGTTTATTCATCGTGGCAGTTATGCACATATCGTCACGG
>NZ_CAHJWD020000014.1 GCF_903642095.1 Bathymodiolus brooksi thiotrophic gill symbiont
TAAGACGACATGTATGAGGGATAAGGTTAATAAGACGACAGGTATGATGGATAAGGTTAATAAGACGACAGGTATGAGGGATAAGGTTAATAAGACGAGAGGCATGAGGGACAAGGTTAATAAGACGACAGGTATGAGGGATAAGGTTAATAAGACGACAGGTATGAGGGATAAGGTTAATAAGACGACATGTATGAGGGATAAGGTTAATAAGACGACATGTATGATGGATAAGGTTAATAAGACGAGAGGTATGAGGAATAAGGTTAATAAGACTAGAAGTATGAAGGATAAGGTTAATAAGACGAGAGGTATGAGGGATAAGGTTGATAGGACGACAGGTATGAGGAATAAGGTTAATAAGACGAGAAGTATGAGGGATAAGGTTAATAAGACGAGAGGTATGAGGGACAAGGTTAATAAGACGACAGGTATAAGGGATATGGTTAATAAGACGGCATGTATGAGGGATAAGGTTAATAAGACGACATGTATGAGGGATAAGGTTAATAAGTCGACATGTATGATGGATAAGGTTAATAAGACGACATGTATGATGGATAAGGTTAATAAATCGACATGTATGATGGATAAGGTTAATAAGACGACATGTATGATGGACAAGGTTAATAAGACGACAGGTATGAGGAATAAGGTTAATAAGACGAGAGGCATGAGGGACAAGGTTAATAAGACGACAGGTATGAGGGATAAGGTTAATAAGACGACATGTATGATGGATAAGGTTAATAAGACGACATGTATGATGGATAAGGTTAATAAGACGACATGTATGATGGATAAGGTTAATAAGACGACAGGTATGAGGGATAAGGTTATTAAGACGACAGGTATGAGGGATAAGGTTAATAAGACGACAGGTATGAGGGATAAGGTTAATAAGACGAGAGGCATGAGGGACAAGGTTAATAAGACGACAGGTATGAGGGATAAGGTTAATAAGACGACATGTATGATGGATAAGGTTAATAAGACGACAGGTATGAGGGATAATGTT
>NZ_CAHJWD020000015.1 GCF_903642095.1 Bathymodiolus brooksi thiotrophic gill symbiont
AAAGGCAAATTTGGATTAAAATTATTTAGTAAAATTTAAGTTTTATTTTGTTCATGGCGAATGGGTCATAAATCCGTAAATCCCGTTTTTTTCTTCTTGAAAATTGGCAGTCTGCGGAGTCCTGATATAGGTGAAATAATATTTTATTAGTGTATTCTACGTTTTTTTTTTTTACAGTTTACCTGTCAAAACATCACCCATCTCAGCATGTTGTCGCATCGTGCATTCATGATATACAAATACACCTATCACAGGTGTGAAAAAAAACGTTGCTCAAGACTCTTTTTACTAAGACTTATAAACATAGATAACTATTCTACGTTTTCGATTTTCAAGCCGTCTTCCAATTTATTTGTACTTAAAAAATAAATTTATATCTTTTTTCTTATATATGTGTATAAATATCTTAATAAAATAAATACATTTACGGTGAGAAATTATTATACGTCATGATATCGTTATTTAGGTAAATACTTATTAGACAGATTTTTTTTAAAACCATTTTTGTCTTTTTAATTGATAACTGACCCAAGCTAAATAAATGAAATGTGACTTAATGTGTTAATTATATAAATCCTTGCCTTCTATAAATTTTAATTTCTTATCTAATTCTTATTCTTATTTAACAATATGGTCAGGTTGTTATTTTCATTGAATGGCTTCACAGTAGAGGCTCTTCCTGTATATTGGTTACATCCTGTATATTACAACTGACTGCTAATGTATGACAAACAATTTTAATCAGCCATCATTATCATGAAATACATTTTTTAATCTTTATTTTGATGATGGCACCTAATTCCCATCACCTAATCCAAATTAGTATAGTAGAGGAGTACCGTATTTTTCGGACGATAAATCTAGATAAAAATGACGATTTTGTTCACAGTACAAAAAATGTATACCTTTATTTTGCTGTAGGTTTATTTCTGAATAAGAAGACTCGTATCATCGATGTTCTTGGTGTTATTTTTTTTTAAATAAAGCAATAAAAGTATACTAACAGGGGGGTGCAATTCTGGGGATAAAATATTCAACATTCGAAAAAATCAATATTCAATGATTGAAGTGTTATCGAAAATCAGTTCAATATTGTATTTTATAATAAAATATATACTATAAAAAATGTATCTTGTTGAAAAAAATCACAGGGTGGATCGATTTACAATATAAAATTATTATCACAAAATATCTAAATATAGCTATAGCTTTCCATCAAACACGAGCATGCGCACGTGATTGTAGTTAAAAATGGCGGTTGCAATACATCTCACAGTGAACGTGTAGAACAAGCTTTTTATACTAAATATACTGGAAAATAATTTATATCAATTTCGTTAATTAATCAATATTTTATTGCAATAATTTATATGAGGCTATGGGTGTTTAAACGTCACTTTTCAACAATATTTCAGTTATATATTGACCTTTGAGCTACCTTTCCT
>NZ_CAHJWD020000016.1 GCF_903642095.1 Bathymodiolus brooksi thiotrophic gill symbiont
ATCTTAACAGGCAATGGTGGTACTGATGTGTTTAATGCAGGTGCAGGTGATGATACTATCATCATTAATAATGACAATCTTGCTAAACTCTACAGCAACACACTTAGTAGTCATTTACTCGCTCGTGTTGATGGTGGCGGTAATACGGATACTCTGAAATTAGCAGGTGCCAGCCTTAACTTAGACCTTACTCAAATCGCATACAAGATATTGAAATCATTGATTTGACAGGTTGAGGTGATAATACCTTGAAACTTAATCTTAATAACTTGTTAGATATTTCCAGTGAAACCAATACGCTTAGAGTTATTGGTGATTCAGGTGATAAAGTTGAGGCGACTGGATTTAACAAATCAACAGCAAGTGATGTTGCTAATGGGATTACTCTTGGCAATGTTACTTATGATGTTTATATTAACACTAGTGCCTCCACTGCACAATTATGGGTAGATCAAGATTTGACAGTGGTTTAGATAACTATTCTATTGTTGCCCTTGGTTGCCATTTTTACTCCATTAGTCAAGGGGTAAAAATTAGCGTCCAAAATGGCATAAACACAGAGTTTTTTGCTTTATTTTAAGTTCTTGTTTGTGGATAGAAATAATTATTTTTAGGACAAGGGTAGTAAGGGAAATAAAATAAAAATCAAAAGAGGTAATTATGCAAGTAAAAACACAAAAACAAGTTATGGTATTACAAAATAAAGCGCAAAAAGTCGCTGATAAACTCAACGAAGAAGTGATTGTTATCGCCAAAGGTGTTCAACATATTCAAGTCCAAGCGGGCACGGCTTATCAATTAAA
>NZ_CAHJWD020000017.1 GCF_903642095.1 Bathymodiolus brooksi thiotrophic gill symbiont
GTTGCACCTGTGGTTAATCCAATTTCCCAAATGCCATCATTGGTGCAAGTATTATCCGTGCTTGTTTTGGATTTTATATTATCATTACTAATGACAAAATTATCCCAGCCAGTTACCAAGGAATATCTACGCAACACTGCATCCTTAGGGATTGCGGTAGTGAGTTCAATAATCACTTCGGTGGCAGCGCCAGCAGCACTTAAGCCTTCAACTACATAGTGATAAATATCACCAGTGGTTAGTGTATCTTCAGTTTTGTCAGTAAAATTACTGTCTAATTCGATATATTCTTTCATTTGAGCAAGGGTTAAGCGTCCAGAATCTTTGCCCATAGCACCTAGTAATATTCTAGTGCCTGCTAGACTGGTGATGGTTTTACCCTCGCCTGCTTGGATTTTATTGATTGCGGTATTGTTATCTTTGTTGTTAGGAATGCCATCGCTGTCGTTGTCATCACTACTAACACTTTCTGTAATCAATTGAAGTTTCAAAACTCTTTCTGATGAATGAATGCCAGTCGTAGCTTTTAGTTTAATTGTTAGAATATCAACGGTTATGCTATTGGGGTTAAAAGTAAAAAATGTAGTATTACTTGTGTTGGAAGTATCAAAACTACTCCACTCATAAGAATCTGCACTTACCAAAGCATGAACAGTAACTTCTACGCCATTTTTATTGATTATCCGACCTAGATTGTCACCTTGGGTTATGATGAATTGACTAATCACTGGAACGGTGTCGGTCTTAACGATGGTTTTGGTAATAGTAAAATCTTGTGTAGAGGAGAGAACGGCATCGCTAGTGGTAATAGTGATGTTGATTGGGAATGTGATGGTGGCAACATCGGTTTTAATCTTTAGTTGATTGCCAGTAATTTCAAAATCGGTAGTGTTATTAACACTGTAGACTAAATCGTTATTGTTTGTATCTACATCAGTTGCAGATAAGGTGCCAATGATGGTGCCAATAACTGCGTTGGATGCAATATCTCTGTTGGATAGGGTAATGTTAGTGGGGGCAGTGTCATCAATATCGGTAACAGTAATAGTAATTTGAGCGGTTTTATCTTCTGCATCATCGCCAGTGATTTTGACTGTGAGGGTGTGACTTTTCTCGCTTTCAAAGTCTAAACCTACTTTTGCTACTTGGATTTGCCCTGTGTTGTTGATTTTGAAGAAACCATCGCCATTGTCATTAATAATAGCAAAGGTTGTTGCATCTGTGGCTTCTAGAATAGCACCGACATTGGTATTTATGGCTGAGCCTTCGGCGATATTACGAGATTGGTTGGCAATAGCAATGGTTTGCTCTATGACATTGTCAACGGTAATAATAATGGTTTTGTTGGTGGGGGAAATTCCATCATTAACTTCTAGGGTTAAGTTATAGATATTATCTGCACCATTATCAGCAGGGTGCTCATAGTCAGGGGCAACTTTAAAAGTAATCACACCTGTGCTGCCAACCACATTGAATAAATTGGCATCAGCACCACTAATACTATAGGTTAGTGTTTGAGTATCTGGCTCATTGGTAGCAGTAATGGTTAGGGCTGTGCTGGTTATGTTTTCATTCACATGGGTATTGGCATCATTGGTAATTACGGCAGGGTGGGGGTTGCTGGTAATGGTAATGGTAAAGTCTTGCGTGGGGGTGTGAATATTATCACTGGCAGTAATGGTGATTGGGAATGTGCCTGTTGCGGTGAAAACTTTTTTGATTTTTAGTTGATTACCAGTAATTTTAAAATTGGTGGTGTCATTAACACTGTAGGTTAAACTGTTATCGTCTGTATCTACATCAGTTGCGGATAAGATGCCTATGGTTGTATCGATGGATGCATTGACCGTAATATTGTTGTTAGATAAGGCAATATTAGTGGGAGCGATATCGTTTACATCATTGATAGCAATAGTAATTTGAGCGGTTTTATCTTCTGCATCGTTGCCAGTGATTTTGACTGTGAGAGTGTAACTGTGTGTGCCTTCAAAGTCTAAACCTACTTTTGCTACTTGGATTTGCCCTGTGTTGTTGATTTTGAAGAAACCATCGCCATTGCCTGCGGTAATGCTGTAGTTTATTGGTGTGCCAATGGTTGCAAGCACAGTGCCGACATTGGTATTTATGGCTGAGTTTTCGTCAATGCTTCGGTTTTGATTGGCAAGGAAAAGGAAATTTTCCTTAATGTTGTTGATGTTGATAGTAATTTGGGCGGTTTTATCTTCTGCATCGTCGCCAGTAATTTGGACTGTAAGAGTATGGCTTTCTTTGGTTTCAAAGTTTAAACCTACTTTTGCTACTTGGATGTGACCTGTGTTGTTGATTTTAAAGAAGCCATCGTCATTACCTGCAGTGATGGCAAAGGTCTCTATTGTGCCTGAGGTTACTAGAGGGTCGCCGATGCTGGTGTTTATGACTGAGTTTTCGTTAACAGATCGGGCTTGGTTGCCGATGGTAATGTCTTTTTCAAAGACATTGTTAATGGTAACGGTAAGGGTTTTTTTGGCATCAGCTTTGCCGCTTTTTCTGACTTTGATATGGATGGTATAAACTTCTAATGAGGGATCATAATCTACGCCGTTAGCGTCTTTGAATTTCAATACATTGTTTTCAATTTTAAATAGATCGTTGTTATCAGAACTGCCATCTAAGGAAAAGGTTGCATCATCTTGATTGCTAATGAGGGTAGCAACGGTTTGGGTTTTTTCGTTGACGGTTAGATTATCTGTGGTGATGGTTAAGAGGGGGAGATATTCAGTAAGGGAGAACACCATATAACGCTTCTCTTCTGATTCTTCTTCTGAAACAGTGCCTAAACCAAAAGCCATATCAGCAGTTCCTTCTTTTAAATTGTCGTTGTCCATTGCAGCTAATACAGCAGTTTCTTTCCATTCCCATTGAATGGCAAATCGACCATTAGGGTCAACTGGAGTTACATACCTCGTCACATATCTTGTATTGTTGTTCTGATCTCCTAGGTAATTGGTTTCGCCGTGGTATATTACATACTGTATGTATGGAGGTGTTGTTTTTGTTAAAAAACCTTCCCATCCTTGAACAGGCTCACCCATGGTTAAACGGAAAGTGTCAACACTTATTCTTTCAATCTTCTCAGCAACTGCCTTAGCGGCCAATGCTTGATTGGATAGTAATAGTATGCCGATAATAAAGTAACTAAATGTGTTCATAGTAAATCTCCCAAATAAAGTGTTGATTGGTAATAAATGTAATTAAGGATAAAAATTTATATTAATTATGAAATTAGGTCTAAATATATTGTAGTGTAAAGTCATAATGTCCTTTTAAATACTTTATTATTCCATAAAAATAAAGGATTACATAGGTTTTTTGATTTTCGCACTTTTTTCTTAAAAGCAGCATAAAACAACAAGGTTTCTTAAAAAAGTAGGATAGTATATCTAAGAACAGTGTTAACCAATATTTTTCTAAAGTATAAAGCTTTAATACCTATTAGAGACCTTTGCATAAATATTTTATGGATCACTACAAGTTAGCCAAAAACTAAGTTATTGATTTAAAATGATGCATTCCCACGCACAGCGTGAGAATAAAAAAAAGCCCGTTTTACAGGGCTTTTTTTGAGTGTTTTACTTGGTTTGTTTATTTATTAAACAAATCGGCGTTTTCTTCTGATTAAATAATAAGCACTCAACACCATTAACAAGATAAAGCCCATATCAAATCTAGCAGGGGCATTAGGATTGTAAACACAACCACCGCCACCACCGCCACCA
>NZ_CAHJWD020000018.1 GCF_903642095.1 Bathymodiolus brooksi thiotrophic gill symbiont
AGTAACTTTTAAACGATAATGGCGACCTAAAAATTTGCAATCCTCTCCACTTACATATTCATATCTTACTGCAATATTTTTACACTTATAAAAAGCCAGTTTAGACTCAATCCAGTCATGCCTTTTATTTAAAACATACGCAATATGTTCATCAGTTGTTTTTAACGGCACACTTAAAGCAACTTCGCCATTAGGCTTGACTCTTAAATTGATATTTTTAATATCTTTTTTAATAATAATTGGCTTCATAAATTGTTAATACCAATACTTCTTACTTTATCAAGTATTTCATCTGTATTAAAATGAATATTAGAATCGTCTTCAATCTGCCACAATAAATCTAGAATTTCACGGTCTATTTGTTTTTTAATATCTATGCTATTTTGCCAATCGGGTCTTTTATTAAACTGCTGAAAAATACCATCCACTTTTAAAGAAAAATCAACTTGCTCCAAATCATCTAACTCAGAAAAATCATCGGCGGTATTGTCATAAATAATCCTAGCAAAAGTATTGTTTCGAATTTCTATTGGGTAATTTACAGCCTCATCCTCACTCGTCTTTAAAAGCATTTTCTGTATTTCTTTGGCGTTGGCTAGTTTTTCCTCTTCGCTTAGTCTTTTATGGCGATGATCATCAATAATTTGCTTTATTTTTTGTGATAACTTTTCATAATAAGCAGGATTTGAATCCATTTTTTCACTAATAAATGCACTACTGGCACTTAAAATAGCATCTGCTCTAGCATTGCTACCTTGTAATCTTTCCACTTCTTGATTAAACCCATCATCAAAAATATTAACCGTTTTAGTAAGTTGATTAACCTCATCACTACTTATAAAAGTATCTAATAATTTTTGCATTTGTTTTTCATATTGTGCAAAATCTACTACTTCAAAATAACGAATTTTTACCGATTGTCGCAATTGAGCATAGAAACGCATTTTTTCTTTAAATTCCTGTATTTCATCCTCACTAAATACTTTATCTAATTTGTCAGAGGATAAGGCAATTTTTAATGCTCTGGCATATCGTGAAAGAAGATCATAAAATCGCTTTCGCTTTGAATTATCTGCTAAATAAACCTCGTAACTCTCTTGGTCTGATTGATTAACATCTGCAAATAATTCTTTTAAATCAGTAGCATATGTTTTAACCCTGGCAATCTCAACTTTAATGTCAAACACTACCGAGACA
The DNA here is from genome assembly GCF_903642095.1 of Bathymodiolus brooksi thiotrophic gill symbiont. GTDB lineage: Bacteria > Pseudomonadota > Gammaproteobacteria > PS1 > Pseudothioglobaceae > Thiodubiliella. Next base: position 1,198 of record NZ_CAHJWD020000018.1, read on the forward strand.
ATATCATCTTCACCAAATTCACTTAATCCAGAATAAGTTGTTAATGCCTTGTCTAAATCGCCAAGTAGCCCACGATAATCAATAATAAATCCAAAATCTTTACCCTCATAAAGGCGATTAACCCTTGCGATGGCTTGTAATAAATTATGCTCTTTAAGTTCCTTATCAATATACAAATACCCTGCCCTTGGTGCATCAAATCCTGTTAATAATTTATTAACAACAATGAGTAAATCAATTTCATCCCCATGAACAAATTCATCTTTTATTTTAGTAAGGTATTTATCTTCATCGCCATATTGTCGTATCACTCTGTTCCAATGCTCATTTACAAAAGCCTTATTGTCTTCGCTCTCACCTTCCTCCTCCTCACCTTCTACGCCACTAGATTTGGAAATAACAAAAGCAGTTTTAATATCAGGATAAGACTCTGCAAATAATTGATGGTATTTAATCGCCTCATATTTGCTACTACTTGCCAACATTGCTTTAAATCCAGTGCCTTGAATTTGTGCTTTAAAATGCGCATAAATATCATCGGCAATCATTTCTAAACGACGCTCAGAACCTGCAATATTTCTAAATCTCGCCCACTTCTTTTTTAAATCTAATTTTTGTTCATCGCTTAAATCTTTGGCTATTTTGTCAAAACGCCTGTCCATCGATTTTTTATCCGTAATCCACTGACTTGCAAACCGACCTTCATACAAAAGTGGCAAAATCGCCTTATCATTAACTGCTTGGTCAATGGTATAGCGATGTATTTCCCCGCCAAATTTTTCAAAAGAGTTCTTTTCTTTTTTCATTAATGGCGTGCCAGTAAAACCGATATAACAAGCATTGACTAAAACATTGTTCATTGCCCTACTCATATCGCCATTTTGACTTCTATGGGATTCATCTACCAAGACAAAAATATTGCTGTCATCAAGTCGCACCCTTTCATTTTTAACCTTTTCAAACTTATTAATTATCGTGGTAATAACACTCACACCACTCTGCAAAAGTTCAACTAAGTTTCTACCTGAGGAGGCTTTTTTCGCAGGTATCTCACTATTTTTAAAAGTATCGTGAATTTGCTTGTCTAAATCTTTCCTATCCGTAACAACAATAATTTTAGCGTTCACAATCGATCTTTTAATCTCTTTAGCAAGCATCACCATTGTCAGTGATTTACCACTACCTTGAGTATGCCAAATCAAGCCACCGACACGCCTACCTGTATTATCAAATTTAGTAATTTTATTCATTGCTTCTTTAATCGCAAAAAACTGCTGATAACGGCTAATCTTTTTTATGCCACCATCAAATAAAATAAATGAATAGATTAGCTCAATCAGTCGCTGCTTTGCAAACAAGGAAAAAACAGCCTTGTCCAATGCACTTGGTATCCTACCCTCAATCAAATGCGTTAAATCTAGCCCACCTTCCTCTATCCACGATGCGTAGAATTTTTTAGAAGTGTTAATCGTGGCATATTTTGGCGTGTGGTTATTACCTGCTAAAGTAATTTGAGCGTATTTAAATAATTGCGGTATTTCCGCCTCTTTTTGGTTTCTAATCATTTGTAAAACACCTTGAGAAGTATCAACACTTGATTTTTTCAGCTCAACCACGCCCACAGGAATGCCGTTAATAAACAAGACCAAATCAGGTCTTCGGGTTTTTTGATTTTCATTCTTAACAACCCTATCAACAATAAACTCTTCACTAAAATGAAACGCATTATTATCAAAGTTATCAAAATCAATATAGTTAATGTTAAAGCTTTTACGCACACCATCGCTCAAAACCTCCTCAAAAGCATTACCCAAAAGCAACTGATCCGTTATTTTTTGATTAGCACGACTTAACCCCTCATCTAAAGGCACATCAATACTGGCAATCGCTTTTGCCAAATTTTTATCTGAAAATAGATAGCGATTATTTTTATACTCAAAACTATTTAGCACCTGTAACCGCTTCAATAAAATATCTTTTAACACCACTTGACTGGTGTTATCACGATAGTCGTGCATTTCTTTAGGTGTGATAAACTGCCAACCCATTGCTTTTAATAAGGCGATGGTGTTGTTTTGTAGGTGTTTTTCGTTTGTTTTTGGGATTAGATTCATTTTAAAATTATTTTTTATTTCTTTTGATGTAGAGTCTTATTTTGTTACCTTCAATCTTACTTTTTGTTATAAATTTCCTCTCTTTTAGTATTTTAACCAACGCATCGTTATGATTATTTTCATCTAAAACAGTTTGTTTTCCATTTAAACTGGCTATCTTTTTATAATTTTTTGGTAATAATGCCAATATTTCAATCAACTTTTCATCATTAAGCTCACTATTTTTTTCAACCATTGAATCAATTATTGGTTCATAACCAAATTTTTCTATCACCCCTTCTTTAATATTATGAGATATTTCAGATGACTGAATAATATCATTAAAT
>NZ_CAHJWD020000019.1 GCF_903642095.1 Bathymodiolus brooksi thiotrophic gill symbiont
ACACCCCAAAACCCCAATTAAGGGGCTTCATGGTTGAACTAGCGATTTTACATTAAATTGTGGCTAACCGCTTCCTTCTAATGAGATAGTAAACACTCAATACCATTAACAAGATAAAACCTATATCAGCCCTACCCTCTGCATTAGGATTGTAAACACAGCCACCTCCACTGCTTTTCTTACTTATGCCAGTGTCATTATTGCCAGCGTTGACAGTGTTAACAGTGTTGCCACCGTTAACAGTGTTGATAGTGTTGCCAGTATCAAACACCTTACTTGCCTGCCAACCCGATACAATCATATTATCAGCCTGCTCCGTTGTCGGCAATACAGCCGCTTCAGTGGTGCCTAAAATACTCTGCACTAGTAGACTTAGATCATTAACTTCTAAAGACTCGCCTACAGTGTTAGCTCTCTGTTCGTCTGTAAGGTCAACAGTTACAATCTTTAAGCTCTCGTCCTCTTGGTTAAACGCATTCTTTATGCTCTCACCAAATAAACCAAAAAGAACCTTAGTGATAGCTATTTGCTTGTCTGGCTCATTCTGCCAGTCTTTAAAGTTTCCGCCGCTTGTGTTGGCTATCGCTACGCTGTTGGTAGACTTTATGCCTAAGATTTCCGTGCAAGGCACACTGGTTAAGGCTAGGCTTTCAATTGAAAAATCAACAATTTCCCCAAGTTGGCACTTAAACGCCCCACTTTCATCAGTAACACCCGAGTATGTTGCAGTTGCATAGGTTAATCCCTTTATTATCGGGAATTTCCAATGCCCTGTTAAGGCTGCTTCCTCTACTGCCACCGCTTCATCCACTATGCGTTTCTCCTCCACATAACTTGACATTAGTATAGCAGTTGACGAGAGCAGTGTTTGATACTGCTGACTAAAGCCATCAGCTATAACGCTATCTGCATCTGTTCGTTTAAGCGCTTGAAGCTTTTTGATTTCTGCAAGCAGTGAGCTATTGCCTGCCGTTGAATTGTTTATTTTTGTTAATTTAGCAGATAAATCAGCATTGCTACTCATAGCGATTCCTGCCTGCGTTAGTGCATTGTTTGCTATTGTGAAGGCAGACTCTACCTCTCTTTCCTGATTACCCCATACCTCATCTTCAAGCCGTTTGCGTTGAACCTCAGCAAGTTGTGCAGCATAGTTTGCTCTCAATGCTGTGGTGTCTTGCAACAGTTGCGAATAAGTATCTTGATATCCATCAACTACTGACTGGCTAACCGTTGTTGGTCGTGTCACAGTATCAAGTTTTGCTAGCGCATCGCTAACATTAATATTGGCTTGCTCTGATGCCCCTATGTAAGTGTTTTTGCTAACGAGTGTGTCTGGCTTGGCCATTTCGTTGGTGGCGGCAGTAAGGGCGTTTTGTGCATTGAATATTCTGTTATCGACTCGATTTACTTGCACTACCCATATCGCCTCAAGTATGAGTTCCTCTTGCCACCGTTCCTGCTCTTCTACTTTTTTTGCTCTTTTCACTTTTGCTTGGACTAGTGCTTGGCGGTAAGCGTTATAATTGTCTTGATGTCCGATTACGATTTGTCTCTGTTCATCTGTATATTTTAGAGTGTTCAGAAGATTGGTTTGCAATAGATAGGGAGCGAGTGTGCTTTCTAATAATTCAATCTTACTATCGTCTCTTAGCATTTGTTGCTTTACTTCGTATGCAGCACTATAAATCTCACTTGTCTTAATTTCTTGATCGTCCCAAAAGGCAACTAGCTTAGCTTGAGTCTTGGCGACCATGGCTTCGTGTTCAGTATTGAGACGCGTCTCAAGAGTAATTACAGATTGATGGGCGTTTGTCATACCGGGATAGGTTAATTTATTAATTTCTTTCTTATGTAATATTATTTTAGATTTTAAATCTTCAAGATTTGCCCATTTTTGGGCTGTCAATATATCAGTGTCCACTGTATCCCGTACAAGTGCTGAAGCGGTAGAGGTAACCACTTCACTAGTAAAGACCACTGCTCTGTGTTTATCCCATCTCATGCCTTCTTCTTCTGCGTCAATAGCGACATCTAAATTGTCCCAGCCTGTGTTGTTTGTGTCGGCGGTAAGTGCCAGGTAGTCGCCGCCAGTATTGAATTGGAATGTTCGGAGGAATTTGATTGGGAAGCTTTTACCTCTGGAATAGTTATAATTTTCAAATAGCGTCTTACCCATTGCCTCCATATCCGTCCAGCTGAAGAATATTCGACTGCTGAAGTCTAAACCACTAACGACTATCTTGATCTCATCAGTCCCTGTGCCATCATCGTCATGCAAGGTTATGGTTGCATCAACATATTCATTTCCGTCCTTCATCAGGGC
>NZ_CAHJWD020000020.1 GCF_903642095.1 Bathymodiolus brooksi thiotrophic gill symbiont
GTATCTAGTAGTGGTGTACCGATCATCGGAAACATCGACTAATCAGTCGGACGTCATCATACGATCCGATGATCGATTCTTAAACCTTGTGGTCGATTCTGATTCTATAGTGTCTAAAATATATATGCTTAACTTTGTTCTTTGGTTGGTTTTTTTTTCTGTCTCCATACTGACAAAAATATTGCAGTTTTATCCCAGCTGGTTTTTTTTGCCCTCATACTGACAAACATCTGGCAATTTTGTCCAAGCGTACTTTTGACACTCAGTCAATACACATATTTGGACTAGTCTATTATTTATCTACTTCCCGGAATAGTCCATTTTATATCAGGTGTTACACATATGGAAAACGATCTTTTGTTTTGTTCTAAGTTAATGTTTACAAATGGAAAAATTGTAGTTTGTAAATATATTATTTGATTTTATTCAAATCTTTACTTTTGTCAAACACATATTTGGACTAGTCTATTATTTATCTATCTATATCAGGTGTTACACATATGGAAAACGATCTTTTGTTTTGTTCTATTTTAAAGTTAATGTTTACTAATGGAAAAATTATAGTTTATAAATTTATGATACAATTTTATTCATATCTTTACTTTTGTCAATCATACTCTTGAAATAAAGACTATTTGATTAATTATAGTCAGTAAATACATTTAGCAGGCAATTGTCACCGATGATCGATCATCGGTCGATGTTGATATAACGATCATCGATCTTGAAAATGTTACCGATTCCCATCACTAATTTCAACAGAGACTGACTAAGAGAACAGATAAAACCCATTTACCTGTTTGAGAT
>NZ_CAHJWD020000021.1 GCF_903642095.1 Bathymodiolus brooksi thiotrophic gill symbiont
CCTTGACTGCTTGTTTACTTACCTTGATTGACAGGCATTCTAAAATCACCGAGGTGTGACATTATTGATTGGCATTATGATCGAGGTTTAAATAACAGTAAATTGACCGTTTGATCTTTAATTACCGTGGCGGATGGCGGTATGCGAGTTTGGCATTTTAACGGGGTTATTACTACATACGGAAAACGGGACTGCAGAAATTCTTGGCGATACACGAGTTTGGCGGTGAATCGAGGGGCAATAAAGCGGGGTTTTACTGTATATATAGATAGCTAGGGAATGCAAATATAGCACGAACGTATATTGACACTAACAGTCGTAAACTGAATCAAGTAAAGATTGTAATTATTATTTGTCAGACCTCAAATCAGAGTGCAACAATGGAACAAAACTACTGTAGTTCAAAGTCTATTTTCTAACTGCAGAGGTATTAACGTAGACACAGGTCTGTCAGCAACAGTTCTATAAATAGATCGCAATTAATAAAAAATACCGATCGGATTTGGAAGCGGATCGAAAAAAATCTGAAGTGTCTCCGTGCATTTCAACGAATTTTGAATGACCAACCTTCTCAAATATGAACATATTATATATGAGAACTCAGACTTTATGTCACAGGATTGAGAAAAAAATAAATCAAAAGTTTGTTTGGTTAAAAGTAGCTTCGATCAACATTTCCCGTAGCACAGTGTCTGATTGCGCCCCCTTTCTCGTGGTGCCATTTTTATTTGATATTGAACGAAATTAAAGTTTCTTTAAACCGAAATGGATTACTTTTCAAGAAAGTCACTTTCAAAATACTTAATGAATA
>NZ_CAHJWD020000022.1 GCF_903642095.1 Bathymodiolus brooksi thiotrophic gill symbiont
ACGCCGCATTAGCCTGCTTAGACGCTTCTATTGCCGCCGTTTTAGCAGGAAAATCAACAGTGCTAGCTAAAACACTACTAGCCTCTATTACCGCATTACTCGCAGTGGTTAAAGCAGTATTAGTTAATGCCAACTGTGTCAGCCAAGGTGCCGCAAGCGTTGCTTCTAACCCACTTGCCTGCGTCTGCAAGGTTTGAAGCTGATCATTAAACCCAGCAACAACAGTCGCATCAGTCTTATCTCTCTTAACACTATCAAGGGCTTGTATCGCCACATCAAACGCCGCATTAGCTTCCTTCAACACAGTTATTGCCGCCTCTTTAGAGGCAAAACTACCGTCGCCATTAACCGCATTGTTAGCATCTACCTCTGCACTGGTCGCTGTCGCTAAAGCAGTGTTAGTTAGTGTTAACTTGTCTTGCCAAAGCTGTGCCACTCGGCGCGCTTCAGCGTCTGCAATAGACTGTTGAATTTTTACTTCTAGTTCGCTGTTTTTTACCTGAAGAGCTTGTTGATAATTATTAAATGTCATTCTAAATGCCAATATTACTGAAGCATCCGCTTTTGTTCTCTTTAATAAATCAAGCGCATCTATCTCTACTTTAAACGCCACAAGAGCCCACTTTAGTGCATCTACTGCCGCCGTTTTAGCAGAAAAATCAACATTGCTATCTAAAACAGTATTTAGATTCACTAACGCATCCCCTACCGTGGTTGAAGCAGCATTAGTTAATGCCAACTGAGTTTGCCAAAGCGCATCAGCTCTAGCATCCGTGCCCGTGCCCGCATCTCGAGCCCCCACTTGCATACTCAGCGTTGCCAATACCAGACCCAGTGCCAGTAAAATTCCTTTAAATGTATATTTTTTCATTTTTATAACTCCATTAATGTCAAAATTGGCACCACAAAACCCCAATAGGCTAGATTAACGCTCCTATCGGCATAAACTGTAGTTGGTAAAATAACAAAAGATGCCAATATTAAAGTGCGAATAAAATTTTTACTAGTGTAAATTAAATTCATTATGTATTCTCTTTTTTAGATTCAGCCACAAGTTTAGGGTTAGTTAAATTTTTTGTCAAATGTTTCTTTAATTTTATTTTACAAAAAAGATGCAATAGCCTTTAAGTTTGTATTTAATTGTTTGTTAATATTGTAAAAAAAAGATTGAAAAATAGGGTTGATTTTTAAAGCGGTATCTGACCCTAATTATTCTAGAATTTTATCAACAATTCCACGGTGCTAGTTCAAAATATGTATCTTTTTTAAATTCCAATAAGGGTACATCATAAAAAATATTATCTATTCTTAATTTTGGAAGTTTAATAAAACCATTTCTATGCTGTTTTATATCTAGGTCAATGGAAGATATAAATTGATACCATTTAAGAGATTCGTGATCAGGAAAAAGAAATGTGTATTTAACAACAGTAGTGCCTCCTGATAATTGATCAAAATAATCCAATGTTCCAAATGGCTCTTTACTCTTAAAAAATGACCCACCATGGTAATAACTTATTTGATGCTTAGAAGGTCGTAAAATTAGTTTACCTAATACTATATTGTTTTTGTCAAGCAATGTTAATTCATTATTAACTAATTGAGCATTTTTTCCTTCTGGTATATGGATTCCAAATGATATGTAATTAGAAAAATCACCAATTTTCAACGAAAAATATATCCCATAAAATGGAAAATATACAAGCGATGGTGCACCAACCGTGCCACTACAAGCTCGCCCCAAATATTTACCTTTATTATGTTCAATTTTATAATAACTTCCGCTTGAAGGAAAAAAAACATCCTTATAAAAATATGACAGAGAATAATATAATAACTTTTTTCATTTTATAACTCTAACTATTTATTAGTTGCACAATACCAATAATTATATGTATCTTTGCTAAAAACCAGCATATATGGCAACTTTAACTAAAAATATATTAATATTAGTCATTTTTGGTTGACCGTGTTAAATACAACTATAAAAACTAACTGTTTTTTAAAATATTGACACGCCTAAGTCAATCATGCTTTTAATCCAATAATTATTACAACTTAAAACAAAAGTTCATCGTAGTTCTGTAGATACAAGCACTCGATTTCTGCCAAATCAAATTGATGATTTTGTGTGCCGAGGTGGACAATTTTAATGGCACCCAATAGCCCTGCAAGTTGCCCTGTGGTTTTCCAGTCTAAGGGAGTAATGGGGGCAGGCTATTTTTATCATAACTTTTTCTCATGTTTAGACCTTCCCTTAGCTTTCAAAGTTGATAATAAACCATATTTCTGCACTATTTTAATCATCCAGTTTTTACGCCCAATTAGTGCTTATCTATTAACACTGTTTCTAATTTTATCTAATTCTTTTTGAGTTTTCGGTGTGTTTACATAGTTTATCTAATCATCAAGTTGCATATAAGGATTGCGTAATAATATGCGACCTTTAAAAGTCCTTTCTGCTAATGAGCCATATCGTCAATCTTGCGCTGTTTTGCTTAGATTTGCTCTTAATGCATTTGCTTCTATGTAGCGAAGTAAGGTTAAGTAATAACGCTCTTGTTCAACCATAAAGCTTTTAAACCTGCCTTACCAAATATGCCCTGAAGTTTTATTTTTTTTGTGATAGTAACGCACATAAGATGTCATTACCTATTGCATAAATTTACTAAGACTGTTCTCGCCTCGTGGCACCATTAATAAATGAAAATGATTGGACATAAGGCAGTAAACATATAGTTCTATGTTTTCTTTTTCAAGTCCTATCTTTAACAAAGTTAAGAAATATTCATAATCATCTTCGTCATCAAAAACTTGCATACGCATATTACCTCTGTTAATGATGTGATAAATTCCGCCTTGGGTTTCTCCGCTATGGTATGCGTGGCATAGGGGTTTTGTGATAAAAAATGGAAACTATACCATTTAAAGTAGTCTACCCCCATTATTTCCTTTTTTATCAAAAGAAATACTGTGAACAAGTAAAGGCTTAAGTTTTTTGCTGGAATTAAAAATATAACTCACCAACTAAAAAAATATTTGAGTTGGTGAATATTAACGGGCTGTTAATTAGTAGGTGCGCCCGAGCCTCCATAACGTGGACCACCCCAAGCCGTGATTGAACCATCGGACTTAAGGGCGGCAAAGGCAAAATAAGTGGAATAAATCTTGGTATAGCCACTGTCGGTGGGTGCACCTGATCCTCCGTATTTTGAGTAACCCCAAGCTGTGATTGAACCATCGGACTTAAGGGCGGCAAAGGCGTAAGAAGTGGAATAAACCTCGGTATAGCCATTGTCGATGGGTGAGCCTGAGCCTCCATAACTTGAGTCCCCCCAAGCCGTGACAGAGTTATTAGGTGTCATGGCGGCAAAGGCAGAAGAAGTTGAATAAATTTTGGTATAGCCACGGCCAACGGGTGAACCTCTTCCTCCTTTAGCTGAGTTACCCCAAGCTGTGATTGAACCATCTGACTTAAGAGCGGCAAAGGCTTCATCATTTGAATAAATTTTGGTATAGCCACTGTCGGTAGGTGCACCTGAGCCTCCCTCACTTGAGCTACCCCAAGCCGTGATTGAACCATCGTACTTAAGGGCGGCAAAGGCAGAATTAGTTGAATAAATTTTGGTATAGCCATTGTCGGCGGGTGCACCTGAGCCTCCACTAGTTGAGTTACCCCAAACTGCAATTGAACCATCGAACTTAAGGGCGGCAAAGGCGTAATAAGATGAATAAATTTTGGTATAGCCATTGTCGGTAGGTGCACCTGAGCCTCCACTAGTTGAGTCCCCCCAAGCTGTGATTGAACCATCAGGCTCAAGGGTGGCAAAGGCTCCATCGTTTGAATAAATCTTGGTATAGCCACTGCCGGTGGGTGCACCTGATCCTCCAAAATCTAAGTGACCCCAAACCGTGATTGAACCATCGGACTTAAGGGCGGCAAAGGCAGAAGTAGTTGAATAAATCTTGGTATAGTCGTTGTCGGCGGGTGCACCTGAGCCTCCAGCAGTTGAGTTACCCCAAACTGCGATTGAACCATCGGACTTAAGGGCGGCAAAGGCAGAAGAAGTTGAATAAATTTTGGTATAGTCGTTGTCGGTGGGTTCACCTGAGCCTCCATGGTCTGAGTCACCCCAAGCCTTGATTGAGCCATCGGGCTTAAGAGCGGCAAAGGCATAAGAACTAGGAAGATTTGATGCACTATGAAATCCACCAAAATTATTATTAGCACTAGAATAATCCACTTCAGGAAAACGCCAACGATCTGCTGAAAAATTATTACTAACATTTTGCCAAGTATATGTATTGCAAAACTCAAGTAAGTTACTGATGGTGTTATAGCGAATTGCACCTGTATTGTTGGCATCACATTGACTGTTGCTATTGCCAATTTTGATATCTCCAGTTGCTTTGATATTTCCAGTTACCACAAGGTTGTCTTGCTCTTTAAGGCTAACTTCACTATCTATTTGAGTAAAGAACGAATCGCCATCTTGCCCGTTTTCGCCCATATTTCCCTCGTCTCCTTTATCTCCTTTATCTCCCTTGCTTCCCTTGCTTCCTTGATATCCTCTACTTCCTTCAAATCCTCTGTCTCCTTTATCCCCCTTATTTCCTTTATCCCCCTTGTCTCCTTTATCTCCTTTGATTAAACCTATAACTTCCACTTCTGCTAGAGATAAGTAATTTTTGCCTAATAGTTGAATTTTGACATAGCGACCTTGTTTGCCTTGTTTGCCAAAATCAATGATGGCTTTAGGATTAGAGGCGTAAGCGAAGTCTGCTTGATAGGTATCAGTTGATTCAGTGGAAACAATAACTCGGTAGTTATCCAATCTATTTTTACAGCAATCAGTGCGATTGTAAATAATGATTTGGTTAATGGTATTAACGGTACCTAAGTCAACCCTCCACCAAGCATTTTGATCATTATTGGTGTGAGTAGTGCTAGCATCTAAGAAGTAACCGCTAGTGTTGCCATCTACTGCTTTGTGAGAAGTAGGGGAGGCAGAGTGTGAATAGGTGCTAGATTGTGTGGTGAGTCTACCAAAGGCTAGATTAACGCTCCTATCGGCATAAACTGTAGTTGGTAAAATAACAAAAGATGCCAATATTAAAGTGCCAAT
>NZ_CAHJWD020000023.1 GCF_903642095.1 Bathymodiolus brooksi thiotrophic gill symbiont
AGAGATGCTTTTATAAAAAAAAACACAAAAAAACAAAAAAAAATTGCATGAAAAAAAAAAAAAAAAAAATTGCATGTATTAATCAGCTTTTGTTTTTCAGGTATACTAATCTATTTTTGTTTTTTCAGAAGTAAGAGTGGCCTACAGCAATACTTTTGGCAAATTGTAAAATTAATATTTTTGTTTGTTTTGGATCTTTTGTAAATTTAATATAATTTTGAAAAAAATCTCATTTCTGGTGACTTTTTTTTTGCTAAAGTAATAGTTTTTTCATGAAGATTTGGTATTAATGGCAATTCTAAAATAATTTAACAATTTAGTATTTATAAAAAAAAAAGTGTTTTAAGATGCACCCATGTAGACACCACAGTCAATTGAAGATGGCATCAAAGCCGCTGAAAGTACAGTCAATACTTTTGGTAGGTTTTAAATTTAAGGGGTTTTAATAGGGACAAGAAGAGTTTGAAGATACCAAAGTGGTAATCAGAATCCGTATGTCGAAGGAAAGACAATACAATGGACAAACAAAACAAAAAAAAACAATGATCTACAAAACACTGCACAGAAAACTAACGATCAAGCACCATAAACCCTACGAAGACTGGGGTTGAGCTCAGATGCTCTGTAAGGGCAAGAAGAGTTTGAAGATACCAAGAGGGTTATCAGAATTCGTAAATCGTCGAAGGACAGACAATACAATCGACAAAAAAAACCCAATAGCAATGATCTACAAAACACTACACAGAAAACTAACGATCAAGCACCATGAACCCCACAAAAAACGGGTTGAGCTCAGATGCTCTGTAAAGGTAAGAAGAGTTTGAAGATACCAAAGGGGTAATCAGAATCTGTAAATCAAAGGACAGACAATACAATGGGAAAAAAAAACCCAAAAACAATGATCTACAAAACACTACACAGAAAACTAACGATCAAGCACCATGAACCCCACAAAAACTGGGGTTGAGCTCAGATGCTCTGGAAGGGTAAGAAGAGTTTGAAGATACCAAAGAGGTTATCAGAAAATTTAAATCGAAGGACAGACAATACATTCATTTAATTTCCTTAAAAACTGCTTGTAAGATTTACTGTCAAAATTTTAATAAAATTGTAAATATAATCCCCTAAAAAAAGGGGGATTGAATAAGAAACGTCACATTTCTATGCTTGAGGTTAAATTTTTTTTTTCTTTGGTAGAAGTGGTGCGTTTCTTTGTAATTTATGATCTTGCTAGAATCAAAACAGGCTCTGTAAAGGATGGGATGACAGAATTGTACAAAAACGACAAGCAAAAAACATGCATACAATTAAATAAAATTAAAGAAAACCAAAATGTAAGC
>NZ_CAHJWD020000024.1 GCF_903642095.1 Bathymodiolus brooksi thiotrophic gill symbiont
ACCAACTATAAAAGAATAGTGACGATAAAACTAAAAAGCCTTTTGATACTTCAGTCAGCCTTTTTTTATTAAGATAAAAATAAATAAAAAATGTTATTGGCAAAAACAAAAAAATAAATTCATAACTGTTAAATAACAATTTTTACTCCTAATACGCAAAATTAATCGGATAAATATACGTTCTTTACTATAAAGGTATTAGCTTTTTTGCATCTTCTTCAACTAATAAACTACCCCGCCGCAAGCGAGCGGGGTATTAAAAGAGAGATAACTGATGTGCTTCGTGCAGTTTCTCATATTGTTGACCTTGATTCTTAACATACTTTCCAATCATATCTTCATTACCGTGCTTTCCAACAGTACTTGCAAAATAACCATCAGACCAAAACTCACCCCCCCATAATTTGCTTTTTACTTGAGGACATCGTTTGAACACTTCTCTCGCTGTAAGACTTTTTATCATTGTCACCCTTTTAGTGACACGATAAGTCGGAACAGATTGCACTAAAAAATGTACATGATCTTTATCCGTTCCTATCTCTAAAAATTTCACTTCATCTCGCTTTTCGATATCCAAGCAAACTTCTTTTAGCACAACATCAACATTCTCATCAATGACTGTACGCCTATACTTTGCAGGAAAGACCAAGTGGTATATCAGTACTGTGACATTATGACTTTTATGAATATATTTGCTCATGCCAGTATTTTACGCCACAAGCGACGGGGAATAAAACCCAAAGGGATTTAACTGATATTACAGCCTTTACCTTCTTGCTCAAAATAAATATCAAATGTTTCTTTGGAAATATCA
>NZ_CAHJWD020000025.1 GCF_903642095.1 Bathymodiolus brooksi thiotrophic gill symbiont
AGGAGCTCTATTGGTATAAGTGTATGCATGTACAAATAATGTATCATTAACTTACTTTCATTAGTTTTATATATATCAATATGTCCTTTGTGCATGAAGTCTAATTTCTGGTTCATCATGGTAGCTTTCGTGATCTGATAGAGTTTAATCCCTATAAAATTGCCTCAGGACTAGATTATTTGATAGTAAAATATAATGTTGTTGACTTGTCTGGCTAGAAGAACATGAAATTGATTACCTCTGATTAGATGATGATGAAATTTGCTGTTGTCTAGCTATAGCTATGTGTTGATCGGTCTGACATTACAGGACATGAAGCAGGTGACATCTGTGGTTTCCAATATTACATGGGGGCAGGAATTATTTCGACTGGTTTGCTATGTTGAAAAGTCACATGGTCATGATCAGTTACATTTGTATGTGCCTATAACAGCTTATAACCTCAAATCCAATTGTACTTGTTTACCACTTTTACAGAAATGAACCAGCTCTGAAATTATAAAGAAGAAATTTAAATTATTTTATTCAGTCTCATTTATATATATCATCATACTGTCTTAACAATAAAAAAAAAAGAGGCTACTGCCCCCTGCCTCCTAATACAAATGTAGTATAGCCAGAAATGAGGTGCCATTTGATAATTTGCATATCTAAAATTGGGACAACATAAGGAAGTCTGCAATTTTCATATGATCTACATTAAAGATATAATTTCTAATTGCATGCATGTTATTTTCTGAACTTGAAAATGATACCTTTGGCTTAAAATTTAAGTTAAATCAAGCTGAATTAATAAATGAAATACAAATTAAATGTTCGAGGTTCCTGGACAAAATGAAAATCGGATGCCTCTAACCTTCATCTGATCTTAAGAGTCTATGTAAAAATGTCTGTAATACATGCAATTGAGGCCAATGAGGCTCAGGGAGCTCGACACAAAATTTAACAATGATTGAAATTCTGAATGACATTTGGCGTCAACACAGTATTTTCTTAAATCAATTTGGATTGCTCATTCATAGATGTAATTCTATTGACTAACCTTATATTTCT
>NZ_CAHJWD020000026.1 GCF_903642095.1 Bathymodiolus brooksi thiotrophic gill symbiont
CAAAAAATGAACAGTAGTCAGAGAGATACCATGATAGACGTATCACTCATCTTAGTGATAGTGAAATATCTTTTGTTCTGTTTAATATATCCAGACTTTTTGAAATTTGTTTTCATTTTGCTGGACATAGGTCCAGCACCCAGGAATTTTCTGCTGGACCCTCTGAATTTTTGCCGGACCTACATTTTTTATGTAAAATTGTTTTAAAGCCAAGCAATGTCATACCGTTATTATTATTTTAGTCTAGCAGAGCGCTTTCTGTATTTAACTTCATTAGTACTGGTAGAGGCCTAAAAATAGGAAGACCAGTCACCATCCAGAATAAACCAAAAAGTTGAAACCATGCACCAAAAAAGAGTAGCCAAATCCAGCTAGGGATACCCTCAAACTTTGAAAAATTTACCAGATTTAAAACATAATTTTTAAAATTTTTATTGAGATTACAATAACAATATTCTAAAAGTCATTAGACTCTCTCAATCTCCAGTTGGGGTGGCACTGGCCGTTTTACGTTTGCCCGGCTGAGCTCCGTCGTAATGCTTCAGGAACGACCACATTTTTATGATCGACACATTGCCATGTTGCCGGAACTGTAAACAAAATTCTAAATAGAAACGGATTCGGTGAAGGGAACGATACAAATCAGGGACGTCATGTTTTTTTATTTTATTAATTTTTTGGGGGCTTTTCACTCGAAAAGATCATCTTACGCATCACAATATATTCAAATATATTTATTTTCATGACAGTTACCAATAATATTTACCAAAAACAGATAAAATATCACGTATTCAATGCGGTTACGAATTCCGAGTTGACCGAACTTGTTCCGGTATTTACAATACGACCTGCGTTTCCGACTTCCGTTAAAAAAGTAAACACATCATTCAAAAATGTTTGGCGGACATGGGGACCGGCATTACCGACGTTATTGGCGGACCTCATGATTTTCTGCCCCCTAGGTCCGATAGGTCCGACGAATTTCAAAAACTCTGATATTTATATGTAGTGTCTGTGACTTTGTTTTTTGATTGATTTTGATTTGATTTTTGGTATTTTA
>NZ_CAHJWD020000027.1 GCF_903642095.1 Bathymodiolus brooksi thiotrophic gill symbiont
GAAGTGACAGGGGTAGTAGGAGTGAGTCCGGCCTTGTGGTATTTTAGGTACATAGCGAGCATATTTTTGATTCTACACAAGCGCTAGTCTGGTACCCGTGACCCCTCGGATTTTTTTGTTTGATATCGGGGTCAGGTAACGGCTGAATCCATGTTTTTAATGGCGGCCGCCATAGCGTACAGATATTCCCATCTCAGCAAAGGAAATGATGCACAGCATTGAATGAAGGCGTGTCTTAAGTGGGTAATTGGCACAGTTCAGATCAGATACATTTGTTTGTCCCTTTTAGTTATTTTAGAGGTTGAAGACATCACGCGGAAATGTACTTTTGGTCACATTACACAAAAAAAAAAGGGGGGGGGGGGGTTATCACGACACACCATCTCCAGCGCTCCATTTCTCCAATCTAAACAATGTCTGAACCCGAAAATGTTTTTAAAACAAATAAAAACATATTGAAATATCCTCCCAGTGTAACCAAACTGTATGACACGTCTGTTTTATCTCAATAATTACTACCTTGTCAATGTACTTAGGAAAGTACAACTTCACAACTTGTCTCCATTGTCTTAACTTGTACATGTGCCCCACAATAATGTGTGCAATCCTTTACATCTATTATTGGTTGCAGTATGATATAAAGAAGGAAAATGTCAAAAATAAATATCTTCTACAGTAAAAAAAAGTTACAAGGTACTAGGTGTCACAAATCTGTCATCTTTTTAGAATGGTGCATGACTCATTGTCCTATAAAATGAGTTTGTCCAACACCCAAGCTTTTCTTGAGTGATAGACAGGGTACACCGCTTCCATATTTAGGCCCTGTTCCTCTCTGATAGAAGTAAAAGGAGATATGGGGTAAATGTCGATGAGAAAACGACCCATAACCATCGGAATTAATACTGCAATCAAATACAAAAATGAGGCTAATGACAGCAGTTTTAATTGATGAACATGTTCATGAAAAGGTATTTAATGACAGAATTGCTGAGCTGCTTGCCTTATTTGTGATCAAAGAAAGTGCATTATACTTTGAGGGGCTACTATTATTTTAATTTGCATATTTCTTTTTTATTTTGCTTGCTTTTAATTAATTTGTTTTTGTTTTATGTTTTGCTTTGCAGTTAGCACAATCCAGTTTGATGTTTGGATCTTAGATACATGCTATGACAATAGTTTCATGCTTATGATACTTGCTTCTGTTTATTTGCAATTACATTTGTATGGTCCTATTGTCAATAAAAGTCATCAGAAAAAGGAAATTCTTATTCAAACCTAGTTAACACAGCCTGATGAGGATACCAACATGAATGAACCACTCATTGAAGTTTTAAGGTGAAATTCAGCACAGGATAGAGGATATAAACATAATAAAGGACTTCAATCAATTCTGTAAACTTTGAATCAATGTTCTTGCTTATTCAAAGTGACCGACATACTGTAAATTCAGAAATTATTGAGATGTTTCATTATTGCGGAAAATGCAACTGAACTTAAAACTCGTATTTTAGAAGCATTTGTATCATTTTGCACTAGAGATCTTTGAGTTTTGCATTAATTAAAAATCGCAATCCGGGCTGATTAAATTTTCTTAGATCGCAGTAATAAATGAACGCATTAATTTCCGATTTTACAGTATATCATCATGAATTACATGGATGTAGTGTTGATTGACATTTCGTAATGAATACTGCTTAAGCAGGTGCTATGACCCGTCTTGAACTAAATATGAAGTATGATGATTTCCTCATTGTCAAAGGCCTCATGTTGACTGCAAGATGAAAAATAACAATTATATCATTGTTCTATTGCTTTGTTTTACTCATTATAAATTGGGGATTTTGCCTCATGTACATTTACTCTATATCCTTTCATTGTGTACTTGTTACAATATCTCCGTAGCAAACCTCATTGACAAGGAGAGTATTACATTGTATGTGTGAATGTATGAAAATAGGATACATGTATTTATGATATTTTATGCATTGTACATGTATGTGTTATTTGGTTGTCATAATAATAAATAAAGAAACTAATAATAGAAACTCAGCACAATTAGCAAATAACAAATAAAGTATTGCCAAAAAAACATAGCACATTGAAAGTTTACTATATCCTATTCCCTTTTTATACGACCCCAAAACAATTTTTGAGGTTGTAAAATGGTATGGCGTTGTCATTGTTATCGTCTGTAGAAATTTAGTTTCTGTATGATAACTTCAGTTTTAGTTGACTATTAAACCCTTATGCAATTTTTACTCAATGTTCCTTTTTAGAAACTTAATGTTTTCAAACTTTGAAAAGTGTCTTATAGATACACCCTTCTCCTTAAAGCCAAATGGCATTCAAGGAAAGCATGAAATAAAGGTCAAGGTCACCTAATAATCAGTATTTCAATGTCCAATGTTTAATACAAAGTTTAACCAAATTAACCAAGAATGTGGATAATTAGATGATGAATGTTAGAAATATGACCATCCTTTTCAACCAAATACTATTTCTTGAAGCTGAGAAAAAGATCTAACCATGCAACATAGAGAGTGAAATTGGCACAATTCTTAGCTGTACTGTCCAAGTGTTATTCCTTAACTCATCTTTCATGTTGAGTATTTAAAGTATTCAGGATATTTAATGTAAATAAAGAAGATTAACTGATATACATTTTTATGCTGAATCCACCTTAAATCTAGGCTATAAATATTACAATGTATATCTTTCAACATATTTTAATTAAAATATAGAATTGATTGAAGTCCTTTATATCCACTATCCTGTGCTGAATTTCACCTTAAAACTTCAATGAGTGGTTCA
>NZ_CAHJWD020000028.1 GCF_903642095.1 Bathymodiolus brooksi thiotrophic gill symbiont
GGGAGATAACTCCAATATAAAAAAGGGAGATAACTCCAATATAAAAAAGGGAGGTAACTCCAATATAAAAAAGGGAGATAACTCCAATATAAAAAAGGGAGATAACTCCAATATAAAAAAGGGAGGTAACTCCAATATAAAAAAGGGAGGTAACTCCAATATAAAAAGGGAGATAACTCCAATATAAAAAAGGGAGGTAACTCCTATTAAAAAAAGGGAGATAACTCCAATATAAAAAAGGGAGATAACTCCAATATAAAAAAGGGAGGTAACTCCAATATGAAAAAGGGAGATAACTCCAATATAAAAAAGGGAGTTAAAACAATTGTTTTGTTCTTTATTCTGGTATAACACTTGTAACAATTCCTGTCTTAACTATTTATTATACACATACTTAAGCAAAAACAGAACTCGTATAGTTTATAGATTGAATACTATATTTAGAAATAACAGAAATATATTTGGTAGAATTTCTATTTGCAGATGAAGTTTATGCAGGGTATAGGAGGGCACAATTGTGGAGATGGGGTGCGTAGAATTATGTCCAAGATAGGTACAACAAAATTGTGGTCAATGTTTAGTTTGAAGGGAAAGAGAAAAAAGAAGTGCTTCCACAACTTGCCTCTGTGCAAAATCATAACAAGTAAGTTTGTTAAATAGTAAATTTATTATTCTTTTTTCTGCAAAGAAAAGAAGTAGTAAATTGCTAAAAGAAAGTAAATAAAAAAAATAATTAAAAATATATTTTCATAAATGGTTTAATGTATTTTTTAAGCTCACCTGGCCAAAAACTAAACAAACTTTTTGCCAATAAATGGCATCCACCATCCTCCTTGTCCATCATCTTACATTAGGGTTATGGTGTAATGCCATTTTCAACAATATTTCATTTATATCGTGGCAGTCAGTTTTATTGGTGGTGGAAACTAGGAGTACCCGGAGAAAACTACAGACATGTCGCAAGTCACTGACAAGCTTTACACATAATGTTGTATCGAGTACACCTCGCCTTGGCGGGATTAGAACTCGCAACAGTAGTGGTGATAGACACTGATTGCATAGGTAGTTATCAATTCAACTACCACCATACGATCACGACAGCCCCCATGAGAAAATAATTGATACTATGGATTCCTATTTTTTTACATTTTTTGTATATTTTATTAATCAAATGGTGCTTGACAGCCTGCAAAACATAACCTGAATAATCCATAGGCAAACAAGTGCAAAATTTTATCCCACAATGCAACCAAAAAAAAATCATGCAAAATTATTTAAAAGAGACAAATTCTACCATTAAAGACTTTACTAAATTAATTTTGTCATTGTTTATAGCAACTTGCAGAAATGTATACAAAGCCAATGAAAAGGAGGTGGAGAAGGAGTTGGCAGAAATGTTGAAGCACTGCCCAGACAAGCAAGGTGGACCACGTTACAAGGTATAAACATTTACGAATTTTAGAGAACAATTTGTATTATTATTAAATATAGGTATCTAATCCTCTTTTAAATGATGATTTTTAGCTCACCTGACCCAAAGGGTCATGTGAGCTATTGCCATCACTTGGCGTCCGTCGTCGTCGTCCGTCGTACGTCGTAAACTTTTTCAAAAATCTTCTCCTCTGAAAGTACTAGACCAATGGAAACCAAACTTGGTCTGAATCATCACTAGGGTGTCTAGTTTCAAAATTGTGTCCGGTGATGCCGTGCACCAACCAACATGGCCGCTGTTACTAAAAATAGAACATATGGTAAAATTGCAGGTTTTGGGTAATAACTCAAAAACCGTTAATAATATCAAAAATCTGACATGGGGTAAAAATGATCAGCACATCAAGATCTACCTACCCTGCAATTTTGAAGTAAATCTGATTACCCATCTTGGAGTTATTGCCCTTTTTTCATCAAATTTGTAAAATTTTAATACTTTTCGTCTTATATTTCAAAAACTATAAGAGATAAAGGTTAACTTTAAATTGCAAAAATGTGCGGCATATCAAGATCTACCCACCCTGCAATTTTGAAGTAAATCCCATTACCCATTTTGGAGTTATTTCCCTTTTTTCATCAAATTTTCAAAATTTTAATACTTTTCGTCCTTTATTTCAAAAACTATAAGAGACAGATGGTAAGTTGAAACTGCAAACATGTT
>NZ_CAHJWD020000029.1 GCF_903642095.1 Bathymodiolus brooksi thiotrophic gill symbiont
ATTGGACTATTAGAGGACTAAAAAAGTCAGGACCAATCCATATTTTATAGGTTTTACCACAAAATATGATGAACCTTGCTTCCATGTTCCTTTAATAGTACGAAATTCATATTTATACAATTTAATAAACAAAATTTAAAGGGCAATAACTCTTGATAATTCGTAACTACACAGGAGGAATGAAGGATGTTATCCTTTTTAATACACATTTTATCACAGCAACAAAAAATAAAGGATTCATTACTTACTTGGTTTAAAACTAAAAAAATGTTTACCAAATACAATTAAATTTTTTAGAAACTCGGTAATTTTTGACAATATTTTTTTATGTAAATGTAAAACACGTAAATTAAATTAGAAAAGAAAGACAAGACTTGGAATTTTGGAAAGTATAAAACTTTAAAGAGTTTTAAACCAAGTAGACTGACATGACATAACTAATACAAAAGTACAAAAATAGCTGATTGATGGTCTGGCTAGAATTTTACTTTTTGTTTATTAAATTCCCTCCAAAATTTTAAAATAACAGGTTCTGCTTACATTTTGGTTTTCTTTAATTTTATTTAATTGTATGTGTGTTTTTTGTTGTTGTCAGTTTTGTACAATTATGTTATCCCATCCTTTACAGAGCCTGTTTTGTTTCTAGCAAGATCATAAATTACAAAGAAACGCACCATTTCTACCAAAAAAAATAAAAAAATTAACTTTAAGCATAGAAATGTGACGTTTCTTATTCAATCCCCCTTTTTTTTAGAGGATTATATTTACAATTCTATTAAAATTTTGTAGTCTTTATATCTCACATATACAAAAATAACTGATTGGTGGTCTGGCTAGAATTTTACTTTTGTTTATTAAAATGCCCTCCAAAATTTAAAAGAACAGGTTCTGCTTACATTTTTTTTTTCTATTATCCATTTTGTGTGTGATATTTTTTTT
>NZ_CAHJWD020000030.1 GCF_903642095.1 Bathymodiolus brooksi thiotrophic gill symbiont
CTGCTTTATGTCCTTTAGTCGAGCTAAAACGGTAGAATTGAAACCAATTAGTCTACTTTATGTCCGTTAGTGGAGCTAAAATCGGTAGAATTGAAACCAATTAGTCTGCTTTATGTCCTTTAGTCGAGCTAAAACGGTAGAATTGAAACCAATTAGTCTACTTTATGTCCTTTAATCGAGCGAAAACGGTAGAATTGAAACCAATTAGTCTGCCTAATGTCCTTTAGTAGAGCTAAAACAGTAGAATTGAAACCAATTAGTCTGCTTTATGCCCTTTAGTCGAGCTAAAACGGTAGAATTGAAACCAATTAGTCTACTTTATGTCCGTTAGTGGAGCTAAAATGGTAGAATTGAAACCAATTAGTCTGCGTTACATTGTATGTCATTTAGTCAAGCTAAAACGGTAGAATTGAAACCAATTAGTTTGCTTTATGTCATTTATTCGAGCTAAAACAGTAGAATTGAAACCAATTAGTCTGCTTTATCTCCTTTATTCGAGCTAAAACGGTAGAATTGAAACCAATTAATCTGTTGAATGTCCTTTGGTAGAGCTAAAACAGTAGAATTGAAACCAATTAGTCTGCTTTATGTCCTTTAGTCGAGCTAAAACGGTAGAATTGAATCCAATTAGTCTACTTTATGTCCGTTAGTGGAGCTAAAATGGTAGAATTGAAACCAATTAATCTGATATATGTCCTTTAGTCGATCTAAAATCGTAGAATTGAAACCAATTAGTCTGCGTTATGTCCTTTAGTCGATCTAAAACGGTAGAATTGAAACCAATTAGTATGCTGTATGTCCTTTAGTAGAGCTAAAATAATATAATTGAAACCAATTAGTCTGATGTATGTCCTTTAGTCGAGCTAAAACGGTTAAATTTAAACCAATTAGTCTGATTTATGTCCTTTAGTCGAGCTGAAACTGTTCAATTGAAACCAATTTGTCTGCTTTATGTCCTTTAGTCGAGCTAAAACGGTAGAATTGAAACCAATTACTCTACTTTATGTCCGTTAGTGGAGCTAAAATGGTAGA
>NZ_CAHJWD020000031.1 GCF_903642095.1 Bathymodiolus brooksi thiotrophic gill symbiont
CGTTTCTGAGATAAGCTTCATCAGGTACACTCATAGTGAAAAGATTTGAAAGCCAATTAATTTAAAAGTCTTTTAAGAGCAAGTAAGCCAAAGGACCAAAACAGGAGTTATGGGACTTTGACTATTTTATGCATCGTGTAACAGAGTAAGATCTTGTGCACGCAACTCCTGAAACCGTTCATCAGAATGTGTTCATGTATGGTATGATTGTTAGTCATAATATGTAATTGAGCCTGCTATGCTGCCATTTTAATTCGATACATTTTGTGGAATATGGGACTCACCTTTTTCGACCTACTGTATCATAGTTGGATCTTGTTTAGACACTTAGCAAAAGGACATATGCGAAAGACCTCAAACAGTTTATTTCTGGTCTGACATTTGCAAGAGGAAGTAATCAACCTTTTATATCAAATGCCATTGTTTTTCTGTCTTCCTCAAGGGCTGATATATTCAGATTTTTTAATTTTGAAAACACAGTAGAGGGGATACCTTTACTGATATTAATATATCACATGGATAACATACTCACATTACACCTCTTTCTATTGCGGTGCTGGACATATGGCTACGTGTAGCAATCTTGTATATTATTAATTCATTATTCGGTGAGAATTTTCCGTCTTGTTTGACATATTTATTCCTACATATTCTATTTGAATCCTTCGGGAGCATCTGAGTTCACCTCCAAGTTTTTAGTGGGGTTCGTGTTGCTCAATCTTTAGTTTTTTATGTAATGTCTTGTAGATCATTGCTTGTCATTTTTTCCTTTTCTTTTTGGTCATTGTATTGTCTCGTTCTTCTATTTAGGGCTTCTGGTTACCCGTTTGGTGTCTTCATCTCTCGTTCTTCTATTTAGGGCTTCTGGTTACCCGTTTGGTGTCTTCATCTCTCGTTCTTCTATTTAGGGCTTCTGGT
>NZ_CAHJWD020000032.1 GCF_903642095.1 Bathymodiolus brooksi thiotrophic gill symbiont
ACTCTACTACATAATAGTGTAGCTGATGTTACATATATTTTACATGTATACTCGATAAATTATTGGATTTCGACAATCGCAAAAATTCCCTCCACCGAACAAGATGGTGTATTTAACGTTATGTCTATGGGAAAAATGGGTCTAGTTTGCCCTGGATGACTACTACTCTAAATAGTGTAGCTGATGTTTCATATATTTACATGTATACTCGATAAATTATTGGATTTCGACAATAGCAAAAATTCCCTCCACCGAACAAGATGGTGTATTTAACGTTATGTCTATGGGAAAAAATGGGTCTAGTCTGGCCTGGATGACTACCTACTACTAATATTCCATAGACATAACGTTAAATACGTTTGTAGTACAAAAAAAAAGTGAAATATTTAAATATACAAAAATATTTCCTCATGTAAAAATAAGGATTGTTCGTTATAACCGTGTTGGCTGAAAAATATGGATCACTGCGCAATTTGCATCGAGGAAATAAATCTAAAAGATTCAAAAACCAAACTTGTTATGAACGACGAAAAATATATGGAATGCTGGCATGTGTTTCATATGACATGCATGTTAGAATGGTTGCAAAAATGCCATGATAATGATTGGAGTAAAAGATGTCCAGTGTGCAGAACACATTGGGAGAATTGTACATATTAGTCTATATTTAAATAATACCCCAATATATCGCATTAAAGATTACAATGGAGAGGAAATAACAGGGACATTTTACCAATCTGAGCTTCAAAAGATAGACATTAAGGACGAGGAACTTTGGAAAATTGAATTGGCCACATAAATTTGATTCATGGATAGGTTGGGAAGATATTGAAGACTATTAACAAACTAAATAATGTATATTATATATTGTAAAAAATAATAAAATCATGAAAATTACTTGTGTTGTTTATAATATTCTTACCCATGATGTATAACAATGGCATGTAATAAAAATGAATGGCATCATATAATGTAGAAAAAGCCCTGGATGACTACTCTACTACATAATAGTGTAGCTGATGTTACATATATTTTACATGTATACTCGATAAATTATTGGATTTCGACAAA
>NZ_CAHJWD020000033.1 GCF_903642095.1 Bathymodiolus brooksi thiotrophic gill symbiont
ATGAATCCCACCCTATTTCTGTGTCGGGAGATGCCAGATATAACAACCGTTTGGAAAGTGGTGTGGGAAAAACTCCTTTCCAACCAGCTACTCAAAGTGTGTATTGCATTTCTGAGAATGAAACGCCTAACAAGGACATAATATGCGTTAACATTGACAATATGCTTTGTGACACTGCTCAGTTAATGCGAGCTAAGGGAAGAAATGTGAAATGTCCAAATCATCGAGGAATTTGTACTGCAAACTTAGACCGTACAGATGTAATTGGAAATGAGAGTCGTTCAGCTGAAAGATGTGCACGTAAAATTGCCCAGGATGAAACACCTCTTGTTGTTGGACAATTCACTTCCGATGGTGACTCCGCTGCAAGCATTGGATTTGAAAGAGGTCAACAAAGACACAGTACCGTATACATTGAAAACTTAAGGGATACACGACATCTGTCAGAATCGCATCGCAAACTTGTAAAAAATGTTGACTTTAGCAAACAAATGTTTCCCGGAATCAACAAGAAAGAACAGGACAGAGTACGGGCAAGATTTTCAATGGATGTGACGAAGCGATGCAGTGCTGAGATCAAACAAGCACATAAACAATTTGCAGGACATATGACAAAAATTATAAGAAAACTCAGCTATACATCTGACAGCATAGTAGCTTGTGTGACCGGACAATGTGGACAGCTGTGCAAAAAACATTCATTGGTATGCTCAGCAGGAAGGAAAGCTGTATGGAAGGCAAAGTTCCTTCCTCCAGGAACTAAGCTTCATCCAAATAACGAGGACTTACGCAAATTAAGGGAGTGTATCCATCTACGTTTGGGTCCCAAGGCACTGATGAAGACACGCTTGAACACAAACACACAGAAAA
>NZ_CAHJWD020000034.1 GCF_903642095.1 Bathymodiolus brooksi thiotrophic gill symbiont
ATATTGTTAGCACTATAATTACATTCACAGGCTTGTATTTCTTTTACAAACGCCTAAAAAAACCAAAAAACAAATTGGCATTCAAATTGAACAAAGAGTGGATGAGAGTGGCTTAATACAGTAATTAATACCATTTTTAAAAAATAATATCATTAAATAAGGGTTAGATTTATGGTAATTTTGTTGATAAAAAATCTCACTTTACTTATTGATAAAAGCTTATAACCGTGAAGATGAATACTCCTGAATTCACACCATAAGTGCCACTTTTTACCCCTAAAAAAGAGCAGGATACTGTAGGTATCATTAGCGTTTTTCTAGGGTCAGTAAAAGGGAATGCAAATGAATCTGCACAATCGCTAAGATAGCATATTTATACAAAGGTCTCAATGTGATTATTTTTTATAAAGAGTATTATACAAAGAAATCATTAAAGGATAATATGGGCAATTGAAAATAGGTGCTAGTGTGTTCGTTGAAATGCCTATTAGAGACCTTTGCATAAATATGAAATAAAAGTAAAACTTTAACAAAAAATACAACAATGATTAAAACAATTAAAAAAATCCAAGCACTCAGTGGCTTTAAACAAGAAGGATTAAACAAGAAACTTGCTCCTTTAAATGCCAAACTCAGCGGTGCAGAATTTGTGCATTTTGCAGATTGTGTGCATACACTGACAGCAATTGAGGTGGAAGCTTTAGAGGGGCTTTTAAATTATGAGGTGCCATTTGAAAAAGTGAGTGGAACGCAAATTATTGTGATACCACGGCTTGGCACGATTTCACCTTGGTCGTCTAAAGCCAGTGATATTTTGCATTTGTGTGGATTGGAAAAAGTTAAGCGCATTGAGCGGGGGATTATTTATCATTTTGAGGGGGAAATCATAGACAAAAAAGCTGTTTTGTCAATTATTATGGACAAAATGACAGAGTCTGAGTTGGTGTCAATTGATGCAGCACACAGTATTTTTGATGATTTTGTGCCACAGCCTTTTAAGCAAGTAGATATTTTAGCAGAGGGGAAATTGGCGTTAGAACAAGCAAACTCTACCTTAGGTTTGGCGTTATCTGCAGGTGAAATTGAGTATTTATTAGACAGTTTTAACAAATTACAGCGTAATCCGACTGATGTGGAATTAATGATGTTTGCACAGGCGAATTCTGAGCATTGTCGGCATAAGATTTTTAATGCTGATTGGACAATTGATGGGGTAGTGCAAGCAAAAAGTTTATTTTCAATGATTCGCAATACTTACCATCAACATCCTGAGGGGTTGTTGAGTGTTTATTCGGACAATTCGGCAGTAATGGCGGGCTATGAGGGTAAGCGTTTTCATGCGGATGATAAAGGGTGTTATGTTAGTTTAACGGAGCATAGAGCGATTTTGATGAAGGTGGAAACGCACAACCACCCTACTGCCATCGCACCGCATCCGGGAGCGGCGACGGGTTCTGGTGGTGAAATTCGTGATGAAGGAGCAACAGGCCGAGGTTCAAAACCTAAAGTAGGCTTGTGTGGATTTAGCGTGTCTAATCTTAAAATTAACCAAGCGTTACAGCCGTGGGAAGTGGATTATGGCAAGCCTAATCAAATTGTTTCGGCATTAGATATTATGCTCGAAGGTCCAATTGGGGCGGCGGCATTTAACAATGAATTTGGTCGTCCAAATATTTTAGGTTATTTTAGAACTTATGAGCAAAAAACGCCTGATGGCGATGTGCGGGGCTATCATAAGCCGATTATGCTGGCTGGCGGATTGGGACATATTCAAGAGCAACATATTGAAAAAGGGAATATTCCTGTGGGCAGTTTGATTATCGTTTTAGGTGGCCCAGCGATGTTGATTGGTTTGGGTGGTGGTGCGGCATCGTCTATCAATAGTGGCGAGCAAAATGAAGATTTAGATTTTGCCTCGGTGCAACGCGCCAATCCAGAAATGGAACGCCGTGCACAAGAAGTTATTGACCGTTGTGCCAATTTGGGTGATAAAAATCCCATTATCTCCATTCACGATATTGGGGCTGGTGGCTTGTCAAATGGCTTGCCTGAATTGGTGAATGATGCAGGCAAAGGGGGGCGATTTAAACTGCGTAATATTCCCAATGATGACAAACAAATGTCGCCATTGGAGATTTGGTGTAATGAATCTCAAGAGCGTTATGTGTTGGCAATTAGTGCTGAAAGTCTGGATTTATTTAGCAAACTTTGTCAGCGAGAGCGTGCGCCATTTGCGGTGCTAGGCGAGTCCACCAAAGCACAAGAATTGATTTTAAGTGATGCTTTATTTGACAACAATCCAATTGCAATGCCGATGGCAGTGTTACTTGGTAATCCACCAAAAACCACCATTGATGCACACACACAACCTCTTAATTTAAACGCCCTAGATACCAGTGCCATTCACCTAGATGAGGCACTCACTAGAATATTACAATTGCCAACTGTTGCCAGCAAAAATTTCTTAATTACCATTGGTGACAGAAGTGTAACGGGTATGGTGGCGCGTGATCAGTGTATCGGCCCATGGCAAGTGCCAGTGGCAGATTGTGCAATTTCATTGGCAGATTATGAAGGTTATCAAGGCGAAATTATGTCCTTGGGCGAACGCACACCTTTGGCATTATGTGATGCCAATGCTGCTGCTAGAATGACAATTGGCGAAGCGTTGACTAATATGCTGGGTGGTTTTGTTGCAGATATTCATCACATCAGTCTCAGTGCTAACTGGATGAGTGCTAGTGGTTATACTGGCGAAGATGCCAAATTATTTGAGGCAGTTCAAGCAGTGGGTATGGACTTGTGTCCAGAACTGGGCTTGACGATACCAGTGGGTAAAGATTCGATGAGCATGAAAAGCACTTGGGTGGAAAATGGCAAAGACAAATCCGTTACTGCCCCGTTATCTCTCATTATTACCGCCTTTTCCAAAACCCCTGATGTTCGCACGCAAATTACCCCTTTATTAGACACCACAATTGACAGTGAATTATTGCTCATTGACCTGGGATTGGGTAAAAACCGTATGGGTGGATCGTGTTTGGCACAAGTCTATAATCAAATCGGCAAGATAGCGCCAAACCTTGATGATGCCACTCTGTTTAAAAATTTCTTTACCACCATTAATCAACTCAACAAAGAGGGGCTAATTAGTGCTTACCATGACCGAAGTGATGGCGGTGTTATTACCACCTTGCTAGAAATGGCGTTTGCCACGCATTGTGGATTGGATATTTTTGAAAGCGATATTAACACACTGTTTAATGAAGAATTGGGTTGTGTCATTCAAGTAGAAAATAACAACAAGGTGGCGGTAGAAAATGCACTGGCTCAAGCAGGACTTATAGACTGCACTCGCACCATTGCCCACATTAACCAGACCGACACTATTAATATTGACAATTTCAGCGAACAACGAAGCACTTTGCAACAACTGTGGAGCAAAACCTCCTATGAAATAGCCAAATTGAGAGACAACCCTGAATGTGCCAAACAAGAATTTGACTTAATTGGACAAACAACCACAGGATTGCAAATACACCCCTCATTTGACATTAACCAAACTCCCGCAATTTTAACCCAGCGTCCAAAAGTTGCCATTCTGCGTGAACAAGGTGTGAATGGTCAAATTGAAATGGCAGCCGCCTTTGACAAAGCAGGCTTTGAAGCAATTGATGTGCATATGAGTGATATTTTAACAGGTCGTCTATCACTCTCTGCTTTTAGTGGCTTGGTTGCTTGCGGTGGTTTTTCGTATGGCGATGTGCTGGGTGCTGGGCGTGGCTGGGCCAGTTCCATTCTTTACAACCCACGCACCAAAGATGAATTTGAAACTTTCTTTAATCGCACTAATAGTTTTGCCTTAGGTGTTTGTAACGGCTGTCAAATGATGTCTAATCTCACCACCATTATTCCCGGTAGTCAAGATTTTCCCACCTTCAAACGCAACACTTCTGAACAATTTGAATCCCGTTTCTCTTCGGTGAAAATCGGTGCCAGCAATTCCCTCTTTTTAGACGGTATGCAAGACTCCATCATGCCAATTACACTGGCTCATGGCGAAGGTCGTGCCATCTTTACTGGCAATCAAAGCAACAACATTGCCTTACAATATGTTGACCATAACGCCAACCCAACCCAAAACTATCCACACAACCCTAATGGCTCTGATAAGGCAGTCGCTGGTGTTACTAACGATTCTGGCAGGGTAACCATTATGATGCCACATCCAGAACGCGTCATTAGAGCGGTGCAAAACTCTCATCATCCAAAAGATTGGGAAGAACGCAGTCCATGGATGCGGATGTTTGAAAATGCAAGGGCTTGGGTTGGTTAGCCTCTATTTTGAGACGCTTACATTCGATATGATTATGTTTCTTTTGTGTTTTAAATGCTTAGAAAAAAACTTATAAAACATCTATTTTTTACCTATGCAATCCTACCAACTAATTCGCTCAAAACGCAAAACTTTATCCTTGCAAATTGATAAAAACGCCCAATTATTAGTTCGTGCACCGATGCGTTTAAGTGTAAAGAAAATTGAGGATTTTATCAATGAAAAACAAAAATGGATTCAAAAAAAACAAGTAGAAATAACCAGCAGAATACCACCTAAACAAAATTACGAACAGGGTAATCGGTATTTATTTTTAGGGAAATCATATCCTTTGCAACCTGTTGAATCAGGCGACCCACTTACTTTTAACGGGCAATCATTTCAATTTAACAATCAATACGATGGTTATAGTGCCTTTCATTGGTTTTATAAAAAAGAATTTATCAAAATTGCTATGCCAATACTCAATCAATTGGCTGAAAAACATAGATTAAATTACCAAGAAATACGCTTTAAAGCGCAAAAAACTCGCTGGGGTTCGTGCAGTGCCAATGACAATATTAATCTTAATTATTTGTTAATAATGGCACCGATATCAGTGATTGAAGCGGTAATCGCCCACGAATTAGCACATATAAAGCACAAAAACCATGGGCAAGATTTTTATCGACTACTAGATAGTATGATATCCACACAAAAACAAACGGATGTTTGGCTAAAAGACAATGGTCAGAAATTGCATAATTTAAAGCCTTTGGTATAAAACCTCTGTGTAAATATAAATTTTTGCTAATCGTTCATATCCATTAGAAATGGCATTAATCAAACTGCAATGAGTAATTAACGCATTCGTTAATTGGCTTTAACCACACCTGAGGGAATCTCTTGACTTCCTAAGTTAAACTATGCAGCATCAAACTTTGTTGCTGCCTCTTCCATTGCTGTTTTTAAAGTCCCCATTTCTGCCATTTCAACGATAATATCACCACCGCCAACAAGTTCGCTATTCATATAAATTTGTGGAAAAGTTGGCCAATCAGCAAAAGCAGGTAGGCTTTGCATAACTTCTTGGTCTTCGAAAATATTCACATAGGCAAATTCAACACCTGTTGAAGCCAGTGTTTGTGCAGCAGTTGATGAAAAACCACATTGTGGAAATTGCGGCGTGCCTTTCATATATAAAACGATTGCCGCACTGTCCACCTGCTTTTGAATTCTTTCCATTACATCCATGTCTATCTCCTTAATAAATTTAATATCCGAGAATTTTACCCCAATCCAAATATAGAAATTAAAAAACTCAAGAAATCACTTTGCCCAACAGATGAGCACAAAGGCAACCGTGCTATTTTTACACGCAACCGAACCTTATACCAATTTTAAAAAATATTACTGCATTTATAAACATTTTTAACGACAAACTTAATGTTGCCAATGCACTTCTGCTTTATTAAATAGGACCACTTCCACAGGCACCCTCCTCCTTTGGCTCTACTTGCCAGCCTCGGCTAGCATAATACTCATCATTTATAGAATAAAGTCGAATTTTAACTTCGCCCTTCGCTTGATATTCTTGAGCTATATTATCTAAAAGTGCCGACCCTCCTCCTTTGACATCCGTTGTTTGACCTTCAAACATTCCTTCAGGGTTTGCCACAAGTGTATTAATTTCGGGCACTAGAGTGCCATCATTCACATAAGACACGGCCTCTACATTGCCTTTATAAGTAGCAACATAGACTTCTCTTGAAGATGCATTGCTAGCTAGGTCTCGCTCAATAATTCCTTCCATTCGACCTGATAAGCGTGCAGCAGATTCGGGTTCACTATCAGGAGGTGCATCATATTTTTTCCACTCAAGTAAAGTAGGTCTAACTTCTTTTCTATATAGAGCTACATCCTCTTTCAAATCTAAATTGTAAGTTTTAAATTGAAAACTATTCCGTGTGTCGGGTACTTTAATTACATTACCTGCTTCATCTCTATCAAAGAAGTAAGGGCGGAAATCATGCGTCGTATATGGATAATCCCGAAGATCAAGAAACATATATTGGTCAGCATAAAGCGCACTACTATAAAATGCGATTATCAGTAATAAGGTTCTTAAAAAACCAAAAAAGATATTTTTAAATTTCATTTACGCCTCCAAGGTCTTTTAATACGATTTAGAAAATAGTGTGTTTTCATCTAAAAAATGAAAAATATGGCTAGTATGTAATGCCTTTTTGTATAACCTTTGCTTTAAAATAAGTCAGGAAATAGGGGTGGCGTTTCCATACCTCCACAGGCACCTTCACTCTCTGCCTCTGAATCCACTTGCCAGCCTCGATCAGCATAATAACTGTCATCTTTTGCAGAATAAAGTCGAACTTTATCCACACCTTCCTCTTTATATGTTCGAACTATACGGTCTAAGAGTGACGACCCTCCTCCTTTAACAGTTGTTGTTTGACCTGGTACTAATCCCTCAGGGTTCGCTACAATTGTCTCAATTTTAGGTGCTGTAACTTCTGGACTTTGTGCATAAGACACGGATTCTATACGACCTTTATAAGTAGCTGTATGAACTTCTTTTTCAAGTAAATTATCAAGATCTTCCTCAACATTTGTCACCATACTGCCTGATAGTTGTGAGGACGAAAAGGATTCAGTGCCAAACGGTTCAGTTCCTTCCGACCATTCAACTAAAACAGGTTTAACTTCTATATTATACGATTCTATATCGGCATTAAATTCGAAATTATAAGTTTTAAATTGAAAACTATCTTGTGTGTCGGTTACTTTAATTAAGTTACCTGTGGTCGGATCTTTTGCAAAAAAGTAAGGACGGAAATTACTGGTTGTATATGGATAACCCTGAAGGTCAAGAAACATATATCCAACAGCATAAAGCGAGCTACTATAAAATATAGTGGTCAATAATAAGGTTTTAAAAAAACCAAAAAAAATATTTTTAAATTTCATTTACACGCCTCCAAAAACTTCCAACACGGTTTAGAGAATACAGAAAAATAAGAATATAGTCGGTGCACAATGCCTTTTTTGTATAATTGAGACTTTTGCATAAATATGAATAATCATCAAAAATCCACTTTTTACCAAGTTGGTAAAAATTGAATTCTACTAATCATCCATATTTATGCA
>NZ_CAHJWD020000035.1 GCF_903642095.1 Bathymodiolus brooksi thiotrophic gill symbiont
TAGTGTCAGTAACAGCGATGGATATTGCTGGTAATATAGCTACTGTTGATCAAACATTGGTGATTGATACTGTTGCAACTGCAAAACCAGTTATTGGCTTTGCAACAGGCGAAGATATGTATGTTAATGCCACTGAAACTGGTGTTAATTTGGAGATTTCAGCCACAGGTATGGCTGTTGGTGACACAATCCAACTTAAAAAGAATGGTGCTAATTTTGGCACTGCTCATACTGTATCAACCACTGAAATTACTAATGGAAAAGCCGTTATTAATGTTGCCAAATCAGACTTAAGTTCAAATAGCAACACAACGACCATTACTGCTACCATTACTGATATTGTAGGCAATACAAGTGTAATCAGTAATGCACAAAATATTGTTCTAGATACCACCAATCCAACTTTAACAAATGTAGTGTTAGTGGGTGATGTTAACAAAACTGCCGTCGAAGCTACGGACAATGTTCTTAGTTTTACTGCTGAAATAGATAGCACTGTAAAAGTTGTATTTACAGGCACGAATGGTGCAATAACCAAAAATATTACTTCTGCCTCAGGTACTACAGAGTTTATTGCTTTAATTGCTAGTGATTTAACCACTTTAGGCGAAGGTGTAGTAAGTGTTAAAACTACTGCGACTGATGTTGCGGGTAATACAATAATAAGTAATGCAGGTAACTTTATCCTTGATACACAAGCACCAACTGCACCAATAAGTTTGAACTTGGCTGATGAAGACAACACAGGGAGTAACAGCGATAATATTACTAAGGAAACAAGTGGTTTAACCATTTCTGGAACAGCGGAAGCAAATGCCACAGTAGAGTTATTTAATGGCACCACTTCATTGGGCACAGTAACTGCGAATAGCGGTGGTAACTTTACTTTGGATATAGA
>NZ_CAHJWD020000036.1 GCF_903642095.1 Bathymodiolus brooksi thiotrophic gill symbiont
AGGCTATGCTCACACCTTCAGCCAAGCCTTGCCCACTAAAAATACCCAATTCACTTGAAGCAAATACACCAACCAACATTGTGCCTAAAATACCACCCACACCATGCACTGGAAAAACATCCAATGAATCATCAATTTTAAATTTTTGTTTAATAATAATCACCGCATTAAAACAAACAATGCCCGCAATAATACCAATTACCAATGCACCTGCAGGGCCAACAAAACCAGAGGCTGGCGTAATTGTACCTAAGCCAGCAACCATACCAGTTACTGTGCCTAAAGCAGTTGGTTTGCCAAACTTAATCCACTCATAAAACATCCATACCATCGCCGCTGTTGCCGCTGAAATATGTGTTACCAACATTGCCATTGCCGCATCGCCATTCGCTGCAAGCGCTGACCCACCGTTAAAGCCAAACCAGCCAACCCAAAGCATGCCTGCACCCGTTACTACCATTGTCATATTGTGCGGTGGCATTGGTGTAGTAAGAAATCCTTTTCGTGGACCAAGAACGATCGCTGCAACCAATGCACCAACACCTGCGGTAATGTGAACCACTGTGCCACCAGCAAAATCCAATAAACCCATTTCTTGTAGCCATCCACCACCCCACACCCAGTGCGTAATAGGTGCATAAACCACAATCAACCAAATCGCACTAAACAACAAAACTGCTGAAAACTTCATTCTCTCAGCAAAACCACCCACAATCAATGCAGGTGTAATAATCGCAAAAGTCATTTGAAATAAGACAAACAAACTCTCAGGAATGTCGCCCCTTAATGAACCCTCCAAAACCCCTGAAAGCATAAATTTAGACAAACTACCAAAATACGCATTACCATCAGCAAAGGCAATAGAGTAACCAACTATTAGCCACAGAACCGACACAATTCCAGCAATGGAAAAACATTGCATCAACACTGATAAAATGTTTTTACTACGAACCAAACCGCCATAAAACAACGCCAACCCCGGTAATGTCATAAACAATACTAACGCCGTTGAAGTTAAAATCCACGATGTATTTGCACCATTTAAATCATTAGCAAACACTCCCATTGGCATTAATGCCAATAATATTAATATTTTTTTCATTTTCTTAATCCCTTATAGTGCGTCTTGGTCAGTCTCGCCCGTTCTAATACGCACCACTTTTTCTAAGTTACTAACAAAAATCTTACCATCGCCCACTTTTCCAGTATTAGCAGTATTGCTGATTGCCTCAATAACACTGTCTAGTTTTGATGCTGAAATCGCAATTTCTAATTTAATTTTAGGCAAAAAGTCAATTTTATATTCTGCACCACGATACATTTCTGTATGGCCTTTTTGACGACCAAAGCCTTTAACTTCAGTAACAGTGATGCCAGACACGCCAGCCTCCGATAAGGACTCTCTTACATCGTCTAGTTGATGCGGTCTAAGAATTGCGGTTACAAGTTTCATACTTTTATCCTAAATAATAAAATTTATTTATTATACCCAAACCCAAATATAAAAATTGCAAACTGAAAATTGCAAACCTAGTATTTAAAATCTAGCTTTGAGAGAAATTGCAAACCCTACTTTGCACTATTGTCTTTGTAAATACCACGGATGCTCACTCCAAAACTCGCATTTACCCCGAGCAAATAAAACAGGTCAAATTCTGCCACATTGAAGTCCGATACGCTATTTTTAACGGCGAAATTGGCACTTAATAGTATGACACTTTTATTTATCATTACTTAGAAAAAAATAAAGTAAAATATTTATTAATCATCAACCTAGGGTTTTTATCATAAATACATTTAATCGCTTTATCATTAACTAACCAAGCAAATTCTAAAGAGGATCAACAAGTCTTAAATAAGAGAAACGCAGTTATTAATGGAACACTAGTAAAAATAGATGGTAATCTAGAAAGTGATGAATAGCTGGACTTTAATGATAACTATAAAGACACTATGAGAGATAAACAGGGCATACAATTAGAGCCTCAGAATGAAACCCTAGCCCCTTAATTGGGGTTTTGTGGTATCAATTTTAGCGTAATCAACAAGAGAGATAATGAAAAACAAATATACAAAGATAGTGTTACTGGTGGGGCTGTTAGTTGGATCAAAGGTGTTCGCTATTAATACAATTAATACAAATGTTATTGTAGATAATGCTATAAAAATGGATGAAGTTAAAGCATTTTATAGAATTAAGAACCTATCCAATAAAAACTACATAAAAATCATATCAACAAAATCAGGGGTTACTGGTAATGGAGATACTCTAAAATATGAAGTGATCAGAAGAAGTGAATCATGCAAAAAATCCACCTACCCTTCTCTCACTATAGTCTGTGATGACTTGGCAATAACCAGCCAGCTCATAGACACTATTAACACACGCTTTGTAGAAGAAGGATTTAGTGCTGAAAAGGAACAGGGTATGGATGGAAATTCTTACCTTTATATTGAATTAGGAATGCTTGGGACGCGCAGGCGTTGGGTGCTTTCGGGGGGTGTAGATGCCCAAGAAGTAGCAACACAGGTAGTGAGTTTTACCCCAACGGTTGCAGATGCTCGTAAACATTATACAATCAACATAAATAGTGTGGAATATTCAATTACAGTAAATGCGAATACGACCATTAAAGAAATCGTTGAAGCATTTCAAGTGAAAACGAATGACAATTCTAGTGTTACTTGCACAGAGGATGATACAAAACTAACTTGCACAGCGAATACGGCTGGCGAATCGTTCACACATACTATTTCGGTTGCTGATAGAATAAATGAGAGCAATGCCGAAAAAGATGCTAGATTGGCTGAACAAGCGTGGCAAAGTCAACTAACCGTTACAACCAGCTCCCTAACAACAGCAAACACCGCACAAGCAAATGCAACAACTGCTATGAATGATAACGATAGTTTACCCTCTAAATCAGCGGCAATAGAAGCGTCAAAACAAGCAAATGCGATATTACTCATAGAAATACATAAACTTAATGAGCTTAAAAAAACAGATGCAAATGTCATTACAGTTAATGACTTTAACCAGCAATATCGGACACTAAATACGGCAACTAATACGCTTATAACAAACTATACAGAACAGAACCTTGAAGAGATATGGAAAAATCAACTAACCGTGGTAACAAGTTCTTTAACAACAGCAAATAACAAGCGAATAAATGCTACTACTTCTATAAATAGTAGCAATAGTTTATCTTCTAAATTAATATCAATAGAAATGTTAAAACTAGCCAACACGGCGTTATTCGCAGAAATACAGACGCTTGAGATGCATAGAAGAACGGATGCAGATGGCTCTACAGTTGATAATTTTAACCAGAAGCATCAGGCACTGAACACGGTAACTAATATGCTTATGGCAAGTTATGAAGAACAGAAACGCATAGCGAATGATGCGACAGCAGTAGAGGAGGCAATCTTAACAGGGCATTGGAAATCCCCGATAATAAAGGGATTGACCTATGCAACCGCAACACGCTCGGGTGTTACTGATGAAAGTGGAGCTTTTAAGTGTCAATCTGGGGAAATTGTTAATTTTTCAATCGAGAGCCTAGCCTTAACCAGTGTGTCTTGTGCGGCAATTTTAGGCACAAAGACCACCAACAGCGTAGCGTTAGCCAACACAAGTAGCGGAAACTTTAAAGACTGGCAGAATGAGCCAGGCAGACAGATAGCTATCACTAAGGTTCTTTTTGGTTTATTCGGTGAGAGTGTAAAGAGAGCGTTTAGTCAAGAAGATGAGAACTTAAGGATTATAACTGTTGACCTTACGGAAGCACAGAAGGCTAATACTGTAGGCGAATCTTTAGAAGTTAATGATCTAAACCTACTAGTGCAGAATATTTTAGGCACTACTAAAACAGTTACATTACCAACAACGAAGCAGGCTAACAATATGATTATATCGGGTTGGCAGGCAAGTAAGGTGTTTGATGGTGCTGGCAACGGTGGCGATACTAATACTAGTGAAAACAAGAAAAGTAGCGGTGGCGGTTGTGTTTACAATCCCAATGCCCCTGCTAGATTTGATATGGGTTTTATTTTGTTAATGGTATTAAGTGCTTATTATCTAATCAGAAGAAAACGCCGATTTGTT
>NZ_CAHJWD020000037.1 GCF_903642095.1 Bathymodiolus brooksi thiotrophic gill symbiont
ACCTAAAATATAGTGACCATGAACGACAGTTTCAATTATATCGCCGAGGCTTTTGCATAAATACGAATAACTATTAAGCACTTACTTTTCACTTACTTGGCAATCATGGACTGCTTAAGGTAGCATGGGAAAAAGTTAATAAAAATATTAATTCTAGTATAAAATGTAATGTAATCGTTTTTTTGACAATGTAAAGCGATATAATTTTCGTTATTTGGAGTGTATAGTGTTTAATTTGTTAAAGTATTTGTTAGTTTTGTTAGTTCTGGTGTTGCAATCTTGTGGAGAATCATCGCCAACGGATCCACCTGAAAATCTTGTAGCCACCAGAGGCAATACTACTGTTACTTTAACTTGGGATGAAGTTAGCGAAGCAACAGGGTATCAAGTGTATTACGCTAAGCAAAGTTTTAGCGGTATTAGCGATTTATCTAATTACGCCTCTTTAAGCGGTGGTTTATTGTTACAAAATATCACAGGCAATAGTAAAATTATTGTCAACTTAATTAATAATACAAAATATTATTTTGTTGTTACAGCCATTAAAGACACTCTTGAAAGTAGTGCATCTAATGAAGTAACAGCCACTCCTCAAATAGAAATAGTAGCATCAGCTGGTGCACTTAATGATACAGGTATAACTTGGGGTGGGAACGATTTATCAGGTAATAATCCCACCTGCACAGGTATAGAAATATCAGCACAAGACTGCTCATACGGACGAGATGCTAAAGCAGACGCTGGCACTTTGGTAAAAATGGGTGGTGGTAAGGCAGGGTTTGATTTCACCAAATTTGATAGCATGGGCAATGCGTTAAGCATTCAAGATGCCACATGGACAACAGGTGGCACTGGCACAGAAAGTGCTGGCACTAGGTGGTCTTGTGTGCGAGATAATATAACGGGATTAGTTTGGGAAGTTAAAACTGATAATGGCACAAAAGATAGTGATACTACTGACGACACCCACACCAATATTCATCACAAAGATAACCAATATCGTTGGGGTGGTAAAACTGCACTCGGAAGAGATCATGCCGATAAGCAAGGTGATTATTTCAATGATTGGACAAGTTTAGTTGAGGGTGCAAATACTGCAAATTTCTGTGGTGGCAATGATTGGCGTGTCCCAACTATAAAAGAATTATACTTAATTACTGATTTATCAGCACAGCCAGCCATTGATGGCGATTATTTTCCAAACACTGCCAACGGCTTTTGGTCGTCCTCGCCCTATGCTAGTAATCCTAACAGTGCATCACTACTGAATTTCAACAGTGGCAATGATAGCAACAACAGGCGCAACAGTAGCAATTATCATGTTCGTTTGGTGCGTTTCGAGCAGTAACTTTTTTATTTTTATTTTAAAATTATGAATTATCAAAACAAATTTTCTATTTATCGTGATGCAACACGCTTGGTTATTGAAATGGAAGATGCCGTGCGAGACTTTCCTCGTTATCATAAATATACTTTAGGCAGTGAAATGTGCACTATTGCCTACGATTTATTAACGGTAATCTCCTATACCATTAACAATAAAAATGATAGAAAGCACTTTATTAAAAAAGCACATCAATTTAGCGAAGTGCTAAAAATAAAAATTCAAATCGCCAAACAAATTACCATGCTTAGTTTTAAAGCTTTTGAAACACTTGCCAACCTTCCCAATGCTAGCAATGCGTGGCAACTGAATTTCAATAATTGCAAACTCCGTTTATTATTTCATCCATAACTTAAGGACATAACATGAAAAAAACACTTTTATTTTTAACCATTAACCTTATATTTTTAGCCACCAACTATTTATTAGCTCAAACCTGTCAAAACTATATTCCTAACGAGTGGGAAGACAGTAGATACACCGATAATGGCGATGGCACAGTTACCGACAATGAAACTACTTTAATGTGGAAAAAATGCACTCAAGGCTTAAGTGGCAATGATTGTAACACAGGTACAGGTGGTAGGTATGACTGGAAAGAAGCATTACAATTAGTAAACAATTACAGTTTTGCATCTCATAACGATTGGCGTTTACCAAATATAAAGGAACTGAGTTCTTTGGTCGCACGCCGTTGCTCTGACCCTAGTATTAATGAGAGTGCTTTTCCAAATACATCTGCCAGCTACTTTTTGTCATCCTCACCTAGTGCTAGCAATTCTAGCAATGTGTGGCAGCTGCATTTCGGCGAGGGCTTTGCTCACAACGACAGTCGTGACCTCGAGAATTTTGTTCGTTTAGTGCGTTCCGGACAGTGATTTTTTCTTTTTTTACTCTTGCCAAGGTTCAACCTTGACAGTAAAGTGAAATCCCCAGTGATTGCATTGTAGGTTATGAGATCCGATATATTGGTTAATCAATAAGCGATTACAAGGTATTAGGCAAGATACACAACAAAAAAAGTCCAAGAGATTATTCTATTAGTGGAAAAATAGGGTAGAATTATGCGATTGTTTTTATAACAATGAAAATTTTGTTTGCAACGGCGCAGGCAGTTTAACAATGATTGTTAGCAACTAAAATTATTTAAAAAAATAGGAGAAAATATGTCTGCAATAGATGTGATGAAGATGATAAAAGATAACGAGGTGAAATTTATTGATTTTCGTTTTACTGATACTATAGGTAAGGAACAGCATGTAAGTGTTCCAGCCCACACCATTGATAGTGAAAAATTAGAAGAGGGTCAGATGTTTGATGGCTCTTCAATCGCTGGCTGGAAGCCAATTAATGAATCAGATATGATTATGAAGCCAGATACAACAACGGCAGTTTTGGATCCATTTACTGAGGAATCTACTTTGAACATTACTTGCGATATTATTGAATCAAATGATATGAAGGGTTATGAAAAAGACCCTCGTTCTATCGCTAAACGCGCCGAAAATTATTTAAATGAAACAGGGGTTGGTGACACTGCTTATTTTGGCAATGAGCCAGAATTTTTTGTTTTTGATAATGTAAAGTGGGACACAGGTTTTGGTTTAGGTAAAGCATTTTATGAAATTCATTCTGAAGAAGCAGACTGGGAGTCTGGTTCTGACTTTGAAGGTGGCAATAAAGGACATCGCCCTAGGATTAAAGGAGGGTATTTTCCAGTCCCTCCTGTGGATTCATTACATGATTTGCGTTCGCAAATGTGTTTAGCCATTGAAGAAATGGGGGTAACGACTGAGGTGCATCACCATGAAGTGGGTACGGCAGGTCAATGTGAAATCGGTGCCTTGTTTAACACATTGGTAAAAAAAGCAGATGAGACTCAAATCTTAAAATACTGCATTCACAATGTGGCACATATTTACGGTAAAACAGCAACTTTTATGCCTAAGCCAATTGCAGTTGATAATGGTAATGGTATGCATGTTCACCAGTCAATTTCTAAAGACGGTAAAAACTTATTTGATGGTGATGAATACGGTAAGTTAAGTCAAATGGCACTTTACTATATTGGTGGTATTATTAAGCACGCTCAAGCGCTGAATGCCTTTACCAATTCTTCCACCAACTCTTACAAGCGTTTGGTACCGGGGTTTGAAGCGCCAGAAATGTTAGCATATTCGGCTAAAAACCGTTCTGCTGCTATTCGCATTCCTTTTGTAGCTAATCCAAAAGGTCGTCGTATTGAAGTGCGTTTCCCAGATCCAACGGCCAACCCATATCTTGCA
This sequence comes from Bathymodiolus brooksi thiotrophic gill symbiont, assembly GCF_903642095.1. Lineage (GTDB taxonomy): Bacteria > Pseudomonadota > Gammaproteobacteria > PS1 > Pseudothioglobaceae > Thiodubiliella. The sequence continues at coordinate 3,670 of NZ_CAHJWD020000037.1, forward strand.
TTCTCAGCGATGTTAATGGCAGGTCTTGATGGTATTAAAAATAAGATTGACCCTGGAAAACCGGGTGATGAAGACTTATATGAATTGAGCGAAAAAGAAAAAGCCTCTATTCCTAAGGTTTGTAGTTCATTAGATCAGGCACTTGAAGCGCTTGATAAAGACCGTGAGTTTTTAAAGCAAGGTGGCGTGTTTACTGACAATGTAATTGACTCATTTATTGAGCTGAAAATGAAAGAGGTAACAGCGTTGCGTGCCTCTCCTCATCCTGTTGAGTTTGATATGTATTATAGTTGTTAAACTAGTTTAAGTTTTAACTCAAAAAAGCCGTGCGATTGCACGGCTTTTTTTGTATCTAGGAGGTTGCAATACCATTTTTAAAGAATAATCCCATTAAATCTTCACAGTATTTTTACCAACCAAACTACCATAAAGCTAAGCACTTAGTTAATGGGATTATTTTTTATAAATGGTATAAAATAGCAAAAATTATTGGTGATGAGATAACTTATGAAAGAATTGAGAAATGATTGGACATTAACAGAAGTTGAGGCTTTATTTACACTGCCTTTTAATGATTTATTGCTTCAAGCACATACGATTCATAGAGAAAATTTCGATCCAAATCAGGTGCAAGTAAGTTCTTTGTTAAATATTAAAACGGGTGCCTGTCCAGAAGATTGCTCGTATTGCTCGCAAAGTTCTAAATATGACACAGGTTTGGAGCGAGAAAAATTAATGGAAATTGATGTGGTGCTTGAACAGGCACAAGAGGCAAAAAATAAAGGGGCAACTCGTTTTTGTATGGGTGCTGCGTGGCGTAATCCGACTGACAAAAGTTTGGATAAAGTTATCCCTATGATTCAAGGCGTTAAGGCCATGGGAATGGAAACTTGTGTTACTTTAGGGATGTTGACGCAAACACAAGCATTTACTTTAAAAGAGGCGGGGTTGGATTATTACAATCATAACATTGACACTTCAAAAGAAAACTACTCAAATGTGATTACCACACGCAATTTTCAAGACCGACTGGATACTTTAGAGTCTGTGCAAAATGCTGATATTCATGTATGTAGTGGTGGTATTTTAGGTTTAGGCGAAGGGCAAACTGATAGAGCATCTATGTTGCGTTCGCTAGCAAATTTAACACAGCATCCAGACAGCGTGCCACTCAATCTTTTGGTGCCAATTCCTGGTACACCATTCGAGAAAGTTGCACCACCAACAGAAAGTGAATTTGTTCGCACCATTGCGGTGGCACGCATTATGATGCCAAAATCAATGGTGCGCTTATCGGCAGGACGCACCGAGATGGGTGAGGCAATGCAAGCACTGTGTTTTTTTGCAGGTGCAAATTCTATTTTTTATGGCGAGCAATTGTTAACAACAGACAATCCAGACACCAATGCCGACCAAATTCTGTTTAAAAGATTGGGGATTAACCAAGCACCTTTGGCGTAAACCTTGTTTATTGGTGATATAAATAGTTGCTAATTACTTCTGTTGCATCGGGTTTGGCGAGTTTTTTTGCATTCTTACTCATGGTGTCGAGTTTTTCGGTATCAAGTGCCGCTAGTGTTGAGGTTAATAATTTAACACTTAACATTTGTTGTTCAATCAAAATACCAGCACCATTGTCGGCTAAAATTTTAGCGTTATGAAATTGATGATTGTCAATCGCATGAGGCAAAGGAATCAAAATACTGGGTTTGGCTGAGCACATTAATTCTGACACTGTCATCGCTCCAGAGCGACACAAAACTACATCTGCCCATGCGTAGGCATCTGCCATATCGTCAATAAACGCTGTTATTTTTGCATTTTTGTTTTTATACTGGGCTTTAACATTGTCCAAATGCTGTTTACCCGTTTGGTGCCAAATTTCAATATCAATATTTAATTGACTGACAATATCGTTAATAGGTTTAGAACCGAGGCTACCACCAATAATCAGTAAGTTGAGTTTTTTGTTATTGTTATTATTCTCTTTAGGCGTAAATAACACAGGATTACCAGTGGTTATAGCATCATCAAATGCACCATCAAACGCTTGAAAAGTTTGGGTGGCAATTTTAGATAGCATTTTATTGGTGGTACCGGGGATTGAATTTTGCTCATGAATAACCAAGGGAATGCGTAAAGCCCAAGCAACCACGCCACCGATACCTGAAGCAAAACCACCCATGCCTAAGACTGCAGTAGGTTTGACTTTGAGAAAGACACGCAAGGTTTGCAAGGCTGCAAGCGACAAAGAGAAGGGGGCTTTAATAAGCGTGAACGGGCTTTTGCCACGCAGTCCAACAGCATTAACACTGTGAATTTTGATATTGTGCTTAGGCACCAGTGTATTCTCCATACCGTGTTTTGAGCCAAGCCATTCGACATTAACCGAATGGGCTTTGAGTGCTTTGGCAATCGCCAAGGCGGGAAAAATATGTCCGCCAGTGCCACCTGCCATTATTAGAATGGTTTTAGACATAGTGTTTTCGCTTAGTTGAATCTGCTTTATTTTCCATATTAATTCTCAGTAACAACGCCATAGAAATGAGGGCAAATATCATACTTGAGCCACCATAACTAACCAATGGTAAAGTAAATCCTTTGGGCGGAATTAAGCCAAGATTCATGGCAATATTAACACTAAATTGCATACTCAGCCAAGTGCAAATACCAAAACCAACATACGAACTGTATCTGCGGTTATCTTTGAGTGCTTCTCTGGCGATTTTAAAGCCTTTGAGTATAATATAAGTAAAAGTAGAAATAACAAATAGCATACCAATAATGCCAATTTCCTCGCCAATAACCGCAAAAATCATATCGGTATGTGGCTCAGGTAACTTGGTATATTTTTGAATACTATTACCCAGTCCCACACCAGTCCAATCGCCTCTAGCAATGCCAACGAGTGCTTGTTTGGTTTGCCACACCTTATCAGAATGATTGAGCCACAAGTCCTCTCGCCAAAAGGAAGTAAAGCGCTCAACTCGATTTGGGTTTAGGGAAATGAGACTAATAACCGATAAAATAATAACCCCACCAACAATAAATAACTGCTTTAAATAAACACCAGCAGCAAGCAACATTGACAATACAGTTGCCACGACAATAATGGTTGCACCAAAGTCAGATTCAAGTAACAACAACATACCTGGGATGGAAATAATTACCAAAACTTTGAAAAACCCTAGCCAAGGATGTTTTAAATCTTTTTCTTGCTCAACCAAAAAACCAGCAGTGAATAAAATAATGACTATTTTTAAAATTTCAGAAGGCTGTAGCCTGAATGCCACTAAATCAATCCAGCGTGTGGATCCGTTAATGGTTTTACCTATTGGTGAAAAAACTACTGCTAGCAATACAATGGTAATAAAGAAAAGCCAATAACGATTGTCTTTGTAAAAAGACAAAGGGACTTTAAGCACAAAAAAACCCAAAAACATACCGAATGTAATATAGACAGCCTGATTAATGGCTTTGCTATAATTGCCAAAATGCCCAATAGAAGCGGAAGATGACAATATCCAGCCAAAGATTATCAGTGCCAAAATGGCAAAAAGTAAATTTTTATCAGGCAATTGAGCGGTTTTATTGAATATTTTTGAGAACATAAGTGTAAGTAAATAAATTTGATTGCTATTTATACCTTAAATTCAAATGATTAGTTAAGATTTTAATGAACCTTATGGGATAATGCTCGTTTTGTAAAAAAACAACTAACAAACTTATGATTTCTACTGCTAATATTACCATGCAATTTGGTGAAAAACCTTTATTTGAAAATATTTCTATCAAATTTGCCGATGGCAACCGTTATGGCTTGATTGGTGCAAATGGTTGTGGAAAATCAACCTTTATGAAGATTTTAACAGGCGAATTGGCACCCACGCAAGGCACAGTTCATATTAGTGATGGCGAGCGATTAGGCATTCTTCGCCAAGACCAATTTGCTTTTGAAGATTTTCGTGTGGTTGATGCCGTGATTATGGGACATAGCGAATTATGGAAAATTAAGCAAGAAAGAGACCGTATTTACGCTTTACCAGAAATGAGCGAAGCAGATGGCACCAAAGTGGCAGAATTAGAGATGGAATTTGCCGAAATGGATGGCTATATGGCAGAATCTTCTGCCAGTGAATTGCTACTAGGCTTAGACATTCCCGAAGACCAGCATTATGGCTTAATGAGCGAAATTGCCCCCGGTTGGAAACTTCGTGTGTTGTTAGCACAGGCTTTATTCTCTGATCCTGAAATTTTATTATTAGATGAGCCAACCAACAACTTGGACATTAATTCAATTCGCTGGTTAGAAGGTATATTAAAAGCCCGAAAAGCTACGATGGTTATTATTTCACACGATAGACATTTTTTAAACGGCGTTTGTACACATATGTCGGATTTAGATTATGGCGCACTAAAAACCTTCCCTGGTAATTATGACGACTTTATGATTGCAGCAACGGCTATTCAAGAAAAAATGCAGACTGATAACGCTAAGAAAGAAGCAAAAATGAAGGAACTCAAGCATTTTGTCTCTCGTTTTTCAGCCAATGCCTCTAAGTCCAAACAAGCGACTTCACGCCTAAAACAACTTGATAAGATTGTTTTAGACGATATGCGTCCTTCATCGAGAGTTAGTCCTTATATTGATTTTAAACAAGACAAAACACTGCATCGCAATCTTATTGAAGTAGAAGGTCTATCCAAAAGTTTTGGTGATTTATCTGTATTAAAAGACATTAACTTTATTTTTGAAGTTGGCCAACGCGTTGCCATTATCGGGCAAAACGGTGTTGGAAAAACCACACTATTACGCACACTGATTGGCGAAATTAAAGCCGACAAAGGCAAGATTAAATGGAGTGAAAATGTCAATATTGGCTATTATGCACAAGACCACAGTGCCGATTTTGAAGAGGATATGAGTGTCTTAGACTGGATGGCACAATTCAAAAAACCCAACCAAGAAATCCAAGATATGCGTGCCGTTCTAGGCAAAATGTTATTCGGTAAAAATGACATTGATAAAAGCATTAAATCCCTTTCTGGTGGTGAAAAAGGCAGGATGTTATTCGGCAAATTAATGCTACAAAATCCTAATGTTTTAGTTATGGACGAACCTACTAACCACTTAGATATGGAGTCCATTGAGGCACTCAATTTGGCACTAGAAAATTATGAAGGCACCTTGATTTTTGTTAGTCACGACAGAGAATTTGTCTCATCACTATCCACCAAAATTGTAGAATTAACAGAAACAGGCACTAATTATTATGCTGGTAATTATGAAGATTATTTAAAAACACAAAAGTAAATAAAATGAAATTGGGTTTTCTTGCAGGTGTAAACAGTTTGGCGGAAACTGAAATTGTCTGAAAAATCGTTCAAGCATACTATTTTGAGAATATAATCAATCAAAAAATACTTTGATAAAAAATTGAATTATGAGAGAAACGATAAAATTTGAGAATACTGAATATCCAATTAAAAAAGTTGATTTTCCTTGTGGGTGTATGATTATGAGCCTTAAGCGTTAGCTAATGGCAATTATAAAACCAACAGTTAATCGTTTTATTGACAGAGGTGGTTTTGATTCTGCGGCGATATTGTCGTTTTCTACTTTGTTTGCGATTGTGCCGGGGTTGGCGGTGGGGTTGGGCGTGTTTTCTCTTTCGCCTTATTTTTTAGAATTGCAGCAGTATTTGGAGCAATTTTTATTCACTCAACTTTTACCAAAAAACCATGAAATAGTAGAAAATTATGTTCAGCAGTTTGTTACTCATGCACAAGAACTAAAGGGTTTTACTTTTGTATTTTTATTGACAACAGTGGTCTTTTTATTGTCTACAATCGACAAACGAATTAATTTAATTTGGCATGATGAGCATCGTCGTCATTGGATGCAAAGTTTGGTATCTTATCTGTTGGTTTTGTTTATTGGGCCAATTCTTGTTGGTGCTTCGTTGCTTGTGAGTTCTTTGGTGATGGCGTTGACATTTTTTAATCAATTGTCTGTAGCACCGTATATGACGACTTTGGTAACATTAGCCTTATCTAGCTTGGGTTTTTCGATTTTGTATTATGCCACTCCACTGAAAAAAGTGCGATTTATTAATGCATTTAAGGCTGGTGTGATGGCAACGCTTGGTTTGGAAATAATTAAATATGCTTTGTTTGTTTATATTCAATATTTTTCCGTTTATGAATTAATTTATGGCACATTGTCTGTTTTAATGTTGTTAATGTTGTGGATTTATTTGGCGTGGATAATCGTATTATTGGGTGCTAGTTTTTGTTATTGTCTTGAAAGTAAATAGCGTAAAATCAACGCACTTATAAAAACATCAATTTTTTTATGTTCACGGGTATTATTCAAGCCATTGGTCAAATAAAAACTAAAACCATACATGAAAAAGGTGCAGTGTTTGGTTTTGTATCAAATGCCTTGGATTTTTCCACTGTTGAAATTGGCGATAGTATTGCGGTAAATGGCGTGTGTTTAACGGCAATTGAGGTTAGTGGTAATGGTTTTTCCGCAGATGTGTCGCAGGAAACGCTAGAGTGTTCTATTTTTGGTGTTTTATCGGTGGACGATGTTGTTAATCTTGAAAAGGCGTTAAGATTAAACCAAGGTATTGATGGGCATTTGGTTAGCGGGCATGTGGATGGGCAGGGCAAAGTAGTAGATAAAATTACCGAAGGAAAGTCAGTGCGTTTTAAAATTAATGCGCCACAGTCTTTGGTAAAATATATCGCTAGAAAAGGCTCAATTACCGTGAATGGTGTTAGTTTGACGGTCAATAGCATTGAAGAAAATGAGTTTGATGTTAATATCGTGCCACATACGCTCAGTGTAACGACATTAGGGCAGTTGACCATAGGCGATGTGCTAAATTTGGAAGTTGATATTATTGCCCGACATCTTGAGCAATTAATTAAAAATAAAGAATAAAAATGAAGACTAAAGCTAGCATTGAAGCAATATTAGAAGATTACAAGCAAGGCAAAATGATTATTTTGCTGGATGATGAAGACCGTGAAAACGAAGGCGATTTGATTGTTCCTGCTGCTACCGTTACCAAAGAAGACATTAATTTTATGGCAACCCATGGCAGAGGGTTGATTTGCTTAACGCTAACGCAAGAGCGTTGCCAGCGTCTTAATTTGCCCTTAATGGTGGCACAAAATAACGATGCGAATGGCACCAATTTTACCGTTTCAATCGAAGCAGTAAAAGGGGTAACCACGGGTATTTCTGCTGCAGATAGAGCCAAAACTGTCTTAGATGCGGTAGCACCAAATGCCAAACCTACTGATATTGTGCAACCGGGGCATATTTTTCCATTAATGGCACAACCGGGGGGCGTGTTGATTCGTCCGGGGCATACTGAGGCAGGCTGTGATTTGGCACGCCTTGCAGGTTTAGAGCCAGCATCTGTGATTGTTGAAATTTTAAATGAAGATGGTTCGATGGCACGCCGTGACGATTTAGAATTGTTTGCACAAAAGCATAATATTAAGTGGGGAACGATTGAAGATTTAATTTCTTATCGAATTGAAAATGAAAAAACTATTGAGCGTGTGGATGAGCGTCCATTTAGCACCAAATATGGTAATTTCACACTGGTGTCGTTTTTAGATAGTATTCATCAGCAAACACACACTGCCTTGGTTAAAGGTGATATTGACAAAGATACCCCCATTTGTGTGCGTGTGCATATGGAAAATGTGTTTACTGATATTTTGCAAGAAAGTAGCAATTCTTTAAGAGTTGATGATGCGTTGGAATATATTAGCAAAGAAGACAGCGGTGTGTTTTTGTTAATTCGTTCAACTGAAAGTAGCAATGATGTGAAAACTTATGGCGTTGGTGCACAGATTTTGTCTGATTTAGGTGTGAGTAAGATGCGTATTTTAGGCAGTCCAAGAAAATTGAATGCTATAAAGGGTTTTGGCTTAGAAGTAACTGAATATATTACAAATAAAAAGTAGGGAACATGGAATTTAAGTTCAACAAAGACGCAAATGAAGATTTTTTAATAGATAAAAAGATTGCCATTGTTGTTGGTTATTTTTATCAAGAGATTGGCGATAAATTACTGGCTGGCGCGTATCATATTTTAGAAAAATATGGCATTGACAAAACCAATGTTAATGTTTTTTATGCACCGGGTGCGTTTGAAATTCCATTATTAACAAAAAAACTTGCAAAAAGTGGCAGTTATGATGGCATTGTTACCCTAGGTGCAGTTATTAATGGCGAAACCCCACATTTTGATTTTGTGTGTAACGAATGTGCTCGTGGTGTTGCTGATGTGTCTTATCAATACGAGGTGCCCACTGCATTTGGCGTGCTGACTACGAGCAATATGGAGCAAACCATTGGCAGAGCAGGCGGCTACAAAGGCAACAAAGGTGAAGAGGCAGCCATGGCAATGGTTGAAATGCTGTATTTACTTGATAAAACGCACTAATATGGCATTTACAACTCCCAAGCATCGATCCAGAGAGCGTGTGGTGCAGGCACTATATCAATATATGCTATCAGGTGGCGAAGTATTGAAAATTGAACAACAATTTCTAAACCAAAAGTCTGGCAAAATTTCAAAAGCCTTTTTTTCCAATCTGTTCCTTAATATCCTTAAAAACCGCACCGAGTTAGATGCACTCATCGCCCCTACTATCAGTCGAGAAGCAGATGAGCTGGGTACTGTTGAACAAGCGGTATTATATTTGGGAGCATACGAACTTAAAAATAGCATTGAAGTGCCTTACAAAGTTGTCATTAACGAAGCCCTTGAAATTGCCAAGTTATACGGTGCAGAAGGCGCATTTAAACTTGTTAACGCCTCGTTAGACAAACTAGCTCAATCCCTTAGAAAAGTTGAAATGGACGCTTCAAAATGAAAAAAATTGTCATTATGATTGCAAGTGTGTTGTTTTTAAGTAGTTTTTTTGTGCTTAAAACGATGTATAACCACGGTAAAGGTGCTGAAAGAATTGCCTTTCAAGCGGTGCATACAATGAAAACTTCTAAAGCATAATAGCTGAATTCAGTTAATGTATTAACAGAAGCCTTTGTGTGAATATGGATTCTTAATGATGAATCCATATTTATGCAAAGGCTTCCCTATGATTTGTCCAACGAACTTGCGTATTTAACGGCGTATATGTCGAAAATACTGATTGCCATAGCAGCAATAATTGGACCGATGAATAACCCTAAAATGCCAAATTGTATAATACCAGCGAGTGTTGATAGCACTGTAATTAGCGTGTGATCCAATGCGCTTTTTTGGGTGGCTTTATTGGATAATTTTTTGGTGATAATGGGTCTAATAATGTTGTCAATAATTGTCCCTACAAAGAAGGCACCAAATAGGAGAATAATCAAGGCATCGGCAGTTTGCCCTTGTGCATATAGATATAGCGTCAAAGGTAGCCAAATAATTAGCCCGCCAAGTATAGGGATAAAACTTGCTAATGCCATAGAAATACCAAAAAATAGGGCGGGCAATCCAATAATCATTACCCCAATAGAAAACACCATACCTTGCAATAATGCCACGATAAAGACACTGCCGACTAGCGTAATGGATAGACTTGAAAATTGGTTAAAAAGAATGTTATCCAAGTGATTTTCTAGTGGCGATAAGTCTTTTAATCTTTTAATGATGCGTTCTCCATCTATATAGAAGTAATAAAGTGAGAAGATGGTAATAATTAGAAAAAACACAAAATGTGAGGAGAGCGATACAATGCTTTTTAAAATATTAAGTGCAAAGTCTTTTGTATTGAACAATAGCCCGTCTAAATTGTTATTGAGCGTGGTGCTTAGTGTGCTTTTTATTGACTCCGATAAGGATAATCCTGAGAGAGTCTGGTGTAGCATTTGATTAATTTGTTTGGCATCAAAGTCCGTATCAATAGTTTGTATTAGGGTGGAAATTTCCAGTCCACTAACTAATAAAATATAACTGAGTGGCAGTATGAGGGTAATGGTTATTAGTAGCGTCATAAGTAGTGCAGCACTTGCATCTGAAAGGTGTTCTCTAAATTTCTTGTATTGTGAAAAAGTGGCAATAGTGAGGAGTAGTGCTAAAAATAGGGCAGGTATAAAAGGGGTGAATAACCACACTAAAGCGCCGATTGCCAGTATCAATAAACTTAATATAAAGCCGTGTTCGTAAGGTGTGTTCATAGGTTTTCCATTTTTAAAATTGAATAGGCAACTTGTTCATAGGGGTGTGCAGATTTCATTGCTTTAATTGTTGCTTTAAGATTTTCCTTGGCACAAAGCATTTCAACTTTGTATTCTTTAAGTGTTTCTAATTTGTTTAATACGCCAATAGCAGGTTTGGCATTGTTAATAGGCTTAAATTGCCCTTGCCCCAAGGTTTGCCAAGCACATTGCTCGTAGTTATTATACTGCCCAGAACCTGCTTTAAACATGGCATTTTTAACCACTTCTAAAGCAGATTTAGGCACATAAAAATTAATTTGATACATTAAAGACCTTTGTATAAATATGAATAATCAACAAGAATTCACTTTTCACCAAGTTGGTAAACATTGAATTTTGTTAACTATTATACAAAGGTCTTGATTAAAAGTTTCCTTTTAAATACCTCAGTCTTTCCGTTTCTTGCATGCGTTCAATTGCATATCTTAAAGTGGTTCTAGGCAGTTTATTGTAGTTTTTTCGTAAAAATTCTTTGCAAATGTCGGGGTTTCTTTTGTAAATTTCTCTAAGCATCCAGCCAACAGCTTTATGAATTAGGTCTTGTGTATCATTTAGCAATAATTTGCTGATTTTGAGCGTTACATCAAATTCATTTTTCCTAATAAAAGCCAATGTTGCTATAATGGCAATACGCCGTTCCCAGAGGTTAGATGAATGTGCATAGTTAAGTAATAGCGGTAATTTTTCTTGATGTTTAAATAAATAATCCCCCACAATCTGTGGGGTAGTGGTATCTACTAAATCCCAATTATTGACCGCTTGAATATTGTCTATGTAATAATTAAACACCGTCTCATAATCGCCAACTTGATAGCGGTGAACTAAAATAATCAATCCACAATGACGCACTTCGTGAATAGGGTGGTTGATGAGTGTTTTAATTTCATCGAAAGAGATATTTTTTCCGTGCTGTTTTGCAATTTGTCTTATTTTTGGCACACGCACACCCATGAACTTGTCAAATTCTGAGTATTCACCTTTGCCAGTTTTAAAAAACCATTCGTTGGTTTTTTTACGCTCAGGTGTTGCAAAAAACTTTAGTGCTTTGATGATTATTTCTGCTCTCATAGATTATAATTTTAACTTATGAATGATAAAAAATTACTTAGGTATTCCCGTCAAATATTTTTACCAGAAATAGGCATAGAAGGGCAACAAACATTACTGGATTCAACATTATTGCTCATTGGCGTGGGTGGCTTAGGTGCACCTAACGCTTTGTATCTTGCTGCTAGTGGCATTGGACATTTAATTATTGCCGATTTTGACCAAGTAGAATTGTCCAATCTTGCTCGTCAAGTTATTCATCACACAAATGATATCGGTAAAGACAAAGTCGCCTCTGCTAAAGAAAAAATGTTGGCAATTAATCCTGATATTCAAGTTACCACCTTGACAGATTTAAGTGAGGACAATATAGAAGACTGGGTGAAAAAAGCGGATATTGTGCTGGATGGCACTGATAATTTTAACACTCGTTTTAGAATTAATCAGGCTTGCGTTACTCAATGCACACCTCTGGTGTCAGCCGCCGTTATTCGTTTTGAAGGGCAATTGTCAGTTTTTAAAGGCTATGAAAAAAACCAACCTTGTTACCAATGTTTGTATCCAACCATAGGTAACAGCGACGAAAACTGTAGTGATAATGGCATTCTTGCACCCGTTGCAGGGCTACTTGGCACTATGCAAGCATTACAAGCCATTAAAGTTATTCTCAATCTAGGTGAGCAACTAACGGGCAAATTAATGATAGTCGATGCATTAGATTTAAATTTTAGAACAATAAAGTTAAGTAAAGATAAGTACTGCCCAGTTTGTAATTTTGGTCAATAAGGGGCAGGAAATATTAATGGTAATAAATTGAGGTATCTTATGAAAATCGTGAGTGCAGTTGAGGTAAAAACTCATTTTGGGTAGTTTTTTAGATAAGAATTTATTGTAGCAAAAAATACGCCCAAAATGGAATTAACCCAAGGTGACGGTAAAAAAATAGTTATATTGCCGATACCAAAGAGAGTAAGCAATGCAACTGAGGCAAACACATAAACTTAAAATTCCTGATGCAATTATTTGTGCAATCACTCTTGTCAATAATGCAACACTATTAACCAACAACAAGCAATTACCAAAACTGCCAAAACTACACGCCAAATCAATGGCAATCAAATAACAGAAGACCGCTGTTATTTAAAATAACGATTAAAGTCGTATTTTAAGTAACAAAAAAAAGTGGTATTTTATTGGTGGTAGTTAGGGGCTTCCTTGGTAATAGAAACATCATGCACATGAGATTCAACCATGCCTGCTGAGGTTACTTGAACAAAAGTTGCATCGGTGCGCATTTTTTCTAAAGTGGCACAGCCTGTGTAGCCCATGGACGACCTGATACCACCAATCATTTGGTGAATAATAGGGCGGATAGAGCCTTTAAAAGGGACGCGACCTTCAACACCTTCAGGGACAAGTTTGTCGGCTTTGGAATCTGATTGAAAATAGCGGTCAGATGAGCCGTGTGCTTGATTCATTGCACCGATTGAGCCCATACCACGGTAGGATTTGTAGGATCGACCTTGGTAAAGTTCAACTTCACCGGGGGATTCTTCTGTGCCTGCTAGCATGGAACCGAGCATCACGCAATAAGCACCAGCAGCAAAGGCTTTGGCAATATCACCTGAGTAGCGAATGCCACCGTCAGCAATGAGTGGCACACCTGTGCCTTTGAGTGCATCAGCAACATCAGAAATAGCGGTGATTTGCGGCACGCCAACGCCAGCAACGATGCGAGTGGTGCAAATACTACCCGGACCGATGCCGACTTTGACGCAGTCTGCACCTGCTTTGACTAAATCTAGTGCGGCACCAGCAGTGGCAATGTTGCCAGCAATAATGTCTAAATTTGGGTGTTTGTTTTTGGTTTTTTTAACTCTGTTTAGCACGCCTTGAGAATGACCATGTGCAGTATCAATGACAATAATATCCACACCTGCTTCAACCAATGCATCAATCCGTTCACCTGTGCCAGTGCTTACACCAACTGCAGCACCAACTCGTAATTGTTCTTTGTTGTCTTTACAAGCATTCGGGAAATCAGTTGATTTTTGAATATCACGAACGGTAATCATACCTTGCAAGGCAAAACTGTCATCCGTGATAACGACGCGTTCAATGCGATGTTTGTGCAATAAGGCACGCACTTTACTCATATTTGTGCCTTCTTTAACGGTAATGAGTTTGTTTTTCGGTGTCATAACATTTTCAACCAATTCATCAGGATTGGTTTTAAATCGAACATCACGACTGGTAACCATGCCAATAATGGTATTGCCATTAACAACAGGCAATGCTGAAATCTTATGTTGTCGTTGACTACGATAAACATCAGCAATTGTTGCTTTAGCACTAATGGTGATTGGGTTTCTGATAATGCCAGATTCAAATCGTTTAACTTTACGCACCTCTGTCGCCTGTTCTTCAATCGACATATTTTTATGAATAATGCCAATGCCACCTTCTTGTGCCATGGTAATTGCCAAATTAGCCTCAGTTACGGTGTCCATTGCAGCGGATAGAATAGGGGTATTGAGGGTAATATTTTTGGTTAGTTGTGTTGTTAGTTTGACTTCTTTTGGCATGGTGGTTGAGTGTGCAGGCACAAGTAATACATCATCAAAGGTAAGTGCAGTCTTTAGTAGCTTCATTTTAAAATCTCCTTTGGTTGGCGCGTTTTTGGATAAAAAGTCCCATTATTAGCCCAAAAAACAAAACCAACGCACCGATAATAAACCAGTTTCTAGCATTGGCTTCTTGTCCGATAGTGCCGTTATTTTGCAATAATTTTAATTCTGATTTTAACTGTAGGATTTGCACCTTGTAATTTTTATTCTCGTATTCAAGTTTAAGCGCATCTTTGTAAACTTGTTTGACATGTTTTTTTTCTGATGCCAATTTGCTAGATTGAATAGATAATTTGGTGTTTTTTGCTTTTAAATCAGCCACTTTTTTCTCAAGTTTTTTATTTTTTTTGTGTTGCTGAGAGAGTGATAAACGCTTATTATTACCTTTGCGTTTAAGTGCCTCTAATTGCATTCTTGCGGGCTTGTTAGAGGTTAGGTAACGAGAAATCATCCAGCCAATTGTGTTTTCAAATCTCACCTTAGTCCAGCCACTTTCAGTGGATAAAATTTCTAGTTTGGTGCCAGAATCCAGCATTTTTATGAGATTACTGGGGTTGTTTCGGATTTCATTGTCAGAACGCATTGGAATTGGCACCATATCTGTTACATAGACGAATGATTTGGCACTTGCCACTGAACACAATAATAACAGTGTTATAAGTAAAGTATTTTTTAGTTTCATAAGTTATTCATTTTCCTTAGTTGTGTTGATAAATCAGTAAGTGTGTTTTTAACTGATGCCAGTCGCTCCCTTTCTGTGTTGACAATCGCCTCAGGTGCACTGTTGACAAATTTTTCGTTGTTTAGTTTTCCTTCAAATTGTATTTTCTGCTGGTTTAGTTTGTCAATTTCTTTGTTTAAACGCGTAATTTCTTGGTCTTTGTCAATCAAACCTGCTAGAGGAATGAGTATTTTCATCTCACCCACCAAAGCAATTGCTGATTCAGGTGCTTCTTCATTTTCAGAGAGTTTGTTAATGTCTATTTTAGCCAAGGAATTTAAGATATTGGCATTATTATTAAGGTGGGTTTCGTCAGTCTCATTAAAGTTTTGCACAAAACAATTCAGTGATTTATTTGGCGAAATGTTCATTTCACCCCGAATTTGACGCACGCCTAAAATGAAAGTTTGTAGCCATTGAATTTCTGTTTCAGAGGCTGTTGAAATGAGTTGTGTATCAACTTCTGGATAGGCTTCACTCATTAAACTGCTGTTATTTTTGCCGAGCAAACTGTTACATTGTTCAAAGATTTCTTCTGTAATAAATGGAATGATAGGGTGGAGTAAAGTAACAATTTCATTAAGAACCTTAATCAGCATGGCTTGTGTGCCAGCTTTGGTAGCTTCGTTTTCCAATAAAGGTTTGGACAATTCTAGATACCAACTGCAATAGTCATCCCAAACAAATTCGTAGAGTTCGTGACTCATTAAATCTAAGCGATAGTCGTTTAAATGCTTCTCAACTTTGGTTTTGGTGTCTTGCAAGCGGGATAAAATCCATGCATCGGCGGTTGATATTTGTGCTTTTGGGTCAATGGTTTCTCCTTCAAGTTTGATTAAAACAAAACGAGAGGCATTCCACAATTTATTACAAAAGTTGCGATACCCTTCAATGCGTTTTAAATCAAATTTAATATCTCGTCCAAAAGAAGCGAGGGCGGCAAAAGTGAAGCGTAGTGCATCTGTGCCAAAGGCGGGAATACCGTTGGCAAATTCTTTTTCGGTTTGTTTTTTGATTTTTTCTGCCATTTTGGGCTGCATTAACCCTTGTGTGCGTTTTTTTAGCAAATCTTGTAAAGTAATTCCATCGATTAAATCAATTGGGTCAAGCACATTGCCTTTGGATTTGGACATTTTTTGCCCTTGTCCGTCCTTGATTAAGCCAGTGATGTAAATGTCTTTAAATGGCACTTCACCTGTAAATTTAAGCCCAAACATAATCATACGAGCAACCCAAAAGAAGATAATATCAAAGCCAGTAACCAGCACATCAGTTGGGTAAAAACGAGATAATTCAGGGGTTTTATCAGGCCAGCCTAAGGTTGAAAATGGCCATAAAGCAGAGGAAAACCAAGTATCAAGCACATCGTTATCTTGGGTGAGTGCCACCCCTTTGCCCGCTTGTTTTTGTGCCTCTTCAAGTGAGTCTGCAACAAAGATATTGCCATTTTCATCATACCAAGCAGGGATACGATGCCCCCACCAAATTTGGCGAGAGATGCACCAATCTTGAATATTATCCATCCAGTTAAAATAAGTTTTGTCCCAATTTTCAGGCACAAAACGAATATCACCATTTTTTACCGCATCAATCGCAGGTTTTGCTAATGGGGCGACTTTGACAAACCATTGGTCAGTTAAATAAGGCTCAATGACTGCATTGGTTCTATCGCCATGTGGTACCATTAATTTGTGTGGCTCAATTTTGTTTAACAAACCCTGTGCGTCTAAATCTTGAATCATTTTTTTACGCGCTACAAATCTATCCATACCCACATAATCACTCTTAACCGTGTCATTAATTTTGGCATCATCAGTAAGAATATTGATAATATCTAAATTGTGGCGTTGTCCCATTTCATAGTCGTTAAAATCGTGTGCAGGAGTGATTTTGACGCAACCTGTGCCAAAATCCATATCAACATAATCATCCGCAATAATAGGAATTTTTCTATTGGTTAACGGTAAATCAATGGTTTGCCCAACAAAGTGTGTATAGCGTTTGTCATCAGGATGAACGGCAACAGCACTATCGCCCAGCATCGTTTCAGGGCGTGTAGTTGCTACTATCAGGCAATCATTACTATTGGTAATTGGATAACGCATGTGCCAAAGCGACCCTTGTTTTTCAACGCTAATAACTTCAAGGTCAGACACGGCAGTATGTAGCACTGGATCCCAGTTTACTAAGCGTTTTCCACGGTAAATTAGACCTTCTTTGTGTAACTGAATAAAGACTTTTTTAACCGCATCAGAAAGTCCATCGTCCATAGTAAAGCGCTCTTTTTCCCAATCAACTGAAGCACCTAGACGACGCATTTGTGAGGTAATTATGCCACCAGATTGCTCCTTCCAATCCCAAATTTTGTCAATGAATTTATCACGCCCAATATCATGCCGAGTAATATCCTGTGCAGCAAGTTGGCGTTCAACCACCATTTGCGTGGCAATACCCGCATGGTCAGTCCCCGGTTGCCACAGCGTTTGATCACCTTTACCACGATGATAACGCGTTAGAATATCCATAATAGTATGCTGAAATGCATGTCCCATATGCAAACTTCCTGTTACATTTGGCGGTGGCAACATAATGCAATAGGCGTTTTTGCTAGTAGCATTTGAATCAGAAGAGAACAAATTTTGATTCTCCCAAAGCGAGCGATATTTCGCTTCAATTTGCTCGGGATTGTAGGTTTTTTCCATGGATTTATAAAGATGGATTAAACTGTGCAATTATACTGTAGAAAGCACTATTATGAATGAAAATAAAAACTGGCTAATCTATTTATTGCAATGTGCAAACAACGCTCTTTATTGCGGCATAACCAACGACATCAATAAACGCTTACGCCAACACAATGGCGAAATTACAGGCGGCGCAAAATACACCCGAGCAAACGCCCCTTGTGCCTTAGTATATCAAGAACAAGCAAAAGACAGAAGCACCGCATTAAAACGCGAATGCGAAATTAAATCAATGACCCGCAATGAAAAATTAACACTTTTAAAACCTTTACACAAATACAAATAATCATCAAAACCACCACCCACCCACTTAGCAATTTTTCCAGCGACCCAGTCCTTTAAGAGGGTCTAAACCCAGCCTTAACCTCGCTAGAACAAAATTCAAATAAATCACCAATTAAGCAAAAATTGCATTTTATTCATCATCTATATTTACACAACCTTCTACATGTAATAAGGAGTAGGGAAGGGTTTCTAACCCTTCCTTTTCCCACCTATTTTTACAAGCAGTAAAGTGTGCAATGGCCCAACAAACAGGCAGCCTTATAATCAGCAGAAATAAAAAGAAATACACCTGAATCTGGCAAAGCCATCACCCAGTAATATGATTAAATTTATC
>NZ_CAHJWD020000038.1 GCF_903642095.1 Bathymodiolus brooksi thiotrophic gill symbiont
GTAATAACCCACACTTTCTCTTGGTAATAAACCACACTTTCTCTTGGTAATGAGCTACACTTCCTCTTGGTAATAACGCACACTTCCTCTTGGTATTAACTCACATTTCGTCTTAATAATGAGTTACATTTCCTCTTCGTTATGAGTTACATTTTTTATTGGTAATAACCCACACTTTCTCTTGGTAATGAGTTACATTTTCTCTTGGTAATAACTCACACTTTCTCTTGGTAATGAGTTACATTTTCTCTTGGAAATAACCCACACTTTCTCTTGGTAATAACCCACACTTTCTCTTGGTAATAACCCCCACTTTCTCTTGGTAATGAGCTACATTGTCACTTGGTAATAACGCACTTTCTCTTGGTAATGAGTTACATTTTCTCTTGGTAATAACCCACACTTTCTCTTGGTAATGACTTACCTTTTCTCTTCGTAAAAACCCACTTTCTCTTGGTAATAACCCAAACTTTCTCTTGGTAATGAGTTACCTTTTCTTTTCGTAATAACCCACTTTCTCTTGGTCATAACCCACACTTTCTCTTGGTAATAACTCACACTTTCTCTTGGTAATGAGTTACATTTGCTCTTGGTAATAACTCACACTTCCTCTTTCTCTTGGTAATAACTCACACTTCCTCTTGGTAATAACCCACACTTTCTCTTGGTAATAACTCACACTTCCTCTTGGTAATGAGTTACATTTCCACTTGGTAATAACTCACCTTTCCTCTTTGTAATGAGTTACATTTTCTCTTGGTAATAACTCACACTTCCTCTTGGTAATGAGCTACACTTCCTCTTGGTAATGAGTTACACTTCCTCTTGGTAATAACTCACACTTCCTCTTGGTAATAACTCACATTTCGTCTTGGTAATGAGTTACATTTTCTCTTGGTAATAACTCACACTTCCTCTTGGTAATGAGTTACATTTTCTTTGTTAATAATTCACACTTCCTCTTGGTAATAACCCACATTTTCTCTTGGTAATAACTCACACTTCCTCTTGGTAATGAGTTACATTTTCTCTTGGTAATGAGTTACATTTTCTCTTGGTAATAACTCACACC
>NZ_CAHJWD020000039.1 GCF_903642095.1 Bathymodiolus brooksi thiotrophic gill symbiont
TGATACCTTAATTGGCACGCTATCAGCAAATGATGTGGACACCGCTACCCTTAGTTTCAGCGTAAGCGATACTACTAGCTTCAAAATTGATGGCGATAAGTTAAAAACCAAAATCAGTATTGACACTGTTGGCGATATGGATATCAATATCACTGCCGATGATGGCACTAACGCCCCCATTACACAAGCCTTCACTATTGCTGTAATAACCAATATCCCCGACATCACTCCAGTGATTAAGCAATTCACCATAACCCAAGGTAACAATCAAGGTCGGGTGATTAGTAAAACAGGCGGAGTTGTTACTGTTCGTGCTACAGTAATCGCCAAGACTTATGAATGGAGCAGTGTTGATGTTACTGATACAAGTGCCAGTGGCGATACAGTATTTGTTTTTGACCCTGCTAATACAGATGCTGGCATTCTAACAATTACATTAAAGGCTACAACCAATACCCATTCATCAGAAAGAGCATTGAAACTTGAATTGATTACAGAAAGTGTCAGTAATGATGATGATGACGGCGATGGCATTTCCAACAACAAGGACAACAACACCGCAATTAACAAAATCCAAGCAGGTGCAGGCAAAACCATCACTAGCCCAACAAACACCAGAATATTGTTAGGGGCAATGGGTGAAGATTCTAGTCGTTTAACCCTTGCACAAATGCAACAATATATCACCGACAATAATTTACCTAATAAGTCCAGTGATACATCAACCACTGGCGATATTTATGATTATGTCGTTGAAGGCTTAAGTGCCACTGGTGCTACCACTGAAGTGATAATTGAACTCACTACTGCAATCCCTGCAAACGCAGAGTTGCGTAGATATTCATTAGTAACTGGCTGGGCTGATTTTGAAGTTGATACTAATAACGCAATCCACTCCAAAACAAGCGCAACTTGTGCCGATGATAGCGCTTGGAAGGCTGGATTAACCACAGGTGCAACTTGCCTTAGATTAACTATTAAAGATGGCAGTGCAAACGATACCGATGGCGAGCAAGCCGGCAACACTGGTAATGCCAACGGTGTGGTTGCAAGCACTATTTCAATCGCAGTGCCTACTTCCGCTCCCTCAGAATCTGAAGATTCTGCAGATTCTAGCGATAGTAGCAGTGGCGGTGGTTGTGTTTACAATCCTAATGCACCGGCTAGGTTTGATATGGGCTTTATTTTGTTAATGGTGTTAAGTGCTTATTATCTAATCAGAAGGAAACGCCGATTTGTTTAATAAGTAAATAAAGTAAACAAAGAAAAAAGCCCCGTGAAAACGGGGCTTTTTTTTGATGATTTTTTGTTTAATTTCAAGTTTAAGGTAAGTCAATTGCTTTTATATGCAACAAACTTTTTTGTGCTTATTTATTTATTTTGAATTGTTGGTGAACTATAATGAATAATCTTAAATTATTGAGATAAAACAAGGCAAAGAATAGTAAAATCAACACCTTTATAGATTTACTAATGATAGAGAAAAATAGTGTTCAATATTTTTAAAAAAAATAAAACCAATTCAGCAAAAACGCCCGCTTCTTTAAAAGAGCGCTTAGTTAAATCTAGGAAAAAACTCGGTTTTGGTTTATCGTCATTATTACTAGGTAAAAAATCCATTGATGAAGATTTACTAGAAGAGCTTGAAATATTACTCATCACTGCTGATATTGGTATCAATACCACTGATAAGATTTTAGAATCTGTGCGTAAAAACGCTTCTCGGAAAACTCTCAAAGACTCTGATGCTTTGTATGATTTTTTAAAAAATGAATTGGCAAAATTACTCCTTGAAGACAACCAGCTAAATGTTGATAGGCAAGAAACTTTTGTGATTTTAGTGGTTGGTGTAAACGGTGCGGGTAAGACTACCACCATTGGCAAACTCGCTAAATCCTTTCAAAATCAAGGAAAATCAGTAATGTTAGCAGCAGGTGATACTTTTCGTGCTGCCGCTGTAGAACAACTCAAAGTTTGGGGGCAACGCAATAAAATACCTGTCATTGCACAAGATACAGGTGCTGATGCCGCTTCTGTGATTTTTGATGCCTATCAATCTGCCCAAGCCAAAAATATTGATATTCTAATCGCCGATACCGCAGGACGATTACACACCCAAGACAACCTTATGCAAGAGTTAGCCAAAATAAAACGCGTCATCACCAAACAAAATGACACCGCACCACACGAAACGATGCTGGTCATTGATGGCAGTTCAGGTCAAAATGCCATTAACCAAGCCAAAGCATTCAACAAAGCCATTACGCTTAACGGCATCAGCATCACCAAACTTGATGGCACTGCCAAAGGTGGTGTTTTATTCGCCATTGCCGATGAACTCAATCTCCCTATTCGCTATATTGGAATAGGCGAAGGAATTGATGATTTAAAACCGTTTGAGCCAAAACAATTCATTGAAGCTTTGTTTGATTAAAGGCTGTTGTGTAATTCAATTTTTGCCCACTTAGAGATTTCTTTAAACCTTGTCCCAATAAAAATAAAATTGGGTTTACCTTTCCTAGGAGACTACAAGGTGTTGCTACAAAAATTATCAAGTGGACTCTTGATGATTATTCAAATTTAGTGCAAACACAGATTGGGGAATACCTTGATGGGAGGTGCAAAAAATTTGACCTTGATTTGCATATGGTGGGCACCGATTTTCAACAACAAGTTTGGCGTATGCTACTTAAAATCCCGTATGGTAAAATTTGGCGTTACAAATATGAGGCTGAAATTTTAGGTAAACCAAATGCTGTTCGTGCTGTTGCCAATGCCAATGGTTGTAATAAAATTAGTTTAATTGTGCCTTGTCATCGTGTAATTGCCACAGATGGCTCGCTTAGTGGCTATGGTGGCGGATTAGATAGAAAACGATTTTTATTGGATTTAGAAAAAAAATGACTGAAAAATTTTCCCTTAAAGATGAACTTTTTAACCCAAAAAAAGTAACTTATTTGGCTACACTGATTAAAAGTGTTTACGCTGATTTTAAAGACACTGAATTTACTCAAAAAATCATTGTGCAATTCCCTAAATTAGCGTTAAAACAACGCATTATTTGCATTCGACAACATTTGGAAATCTATCTGCCTAAGGATTATCCAAGCGCTTTAAAAATTATTATAAGTGCCTTGCCCTGTGAACTTGACCCCACTAAAATTGATCAAGATTTTGGTGATTTTATTTTTGCCCCTTTGTCTGATTTTGTGGCAAAAAATGGCTTGCAAAATCAATTTATAAATTTGTCGTTTAATGCCTTAGCAGAAATCACCAAACGCTTTAGTTGCGAAGATGCAATTCGCTACTTTATCAACCACTGCCCTGAGAAAAGTTTTGTTTTTATGCAAACTATGGCACATTCAGATAATTATCATCAACGGCGTTTGGCATCAGAAGGTTTTCGCCCAAAATTACCTTGGTGCATTGGTATTAATTTTGATTACAAAAAAGCACTGAGCATCTTGGATGACTTGTATTTTGACAACACTCGCTATGTCGTTCGTTCGGTTGCCAATCATCTAAATGATATTGCTAAAATAGACCCTGAGTTGGTCATTCATACACTCACAAGATGGCAAATGGAAGGCAAGCAGAGCAACCCCAAAGAATTGGATTTTTTAATCAAGCATACACTACGAACTTTGGTAAAAAAAGGAAACATTCAAGCGCTTGATTTGCTGGGATTTAACGCCAATCCTGATATTAAAATTACTGCTTTTCATATTGAAAATAAACAAATAAATTTAGGTGAATACCTAAATTTTTCATTCAAAGTTTCTTCTGTAAAAGAGATGAAATTAATGCTTGATTATAAGATTATTTACTCAAATCCAAACGCACGGCACTGTGAAAAAGTATTTAAAATTAAACAATTATCGCTGAAAAGCAATACACCTGTTTTAATCGAAAAAAAGCATTTATTTAAGCATATGAGCACCAAAAAACTTTATTCAGGCAATCATCAAATACAACTCCAAATTAATGGCAGACTTTATGACAAAGGTGATTTCACTCTGATTTTTTAATTTCTGGTGTTTTTTTCAATGCGTAGCACAGCGAGCATAATTACTAACATTGCAAACATAGCCAACGCTCTCCAGATGGCAAAATAAGCTGATTTTTCTATTTTTAGCGAGCCTATTTGTAAAAAATTGCGTGCATCTTTTGTTTGCATTTTCTGAAAAAAGGCTTGATCATGCCAATTGACAAAATTATCCATATTAATTTTGCCTCCAACATTGGCAATTTGTCTAGTTAATTTTGCCAAAGACTTAACATAAGCCAACTGAAACGCTTGAGGGTGTTGACTAAGCTTGTCTCTGGTTGAAATTTTAACTTTTTGCCTAAGGTCGGTTTTGCTAATTACACTATCAGGCAAACTACCTAATGAACTGACAATGTCATCAATATATGTATCAAATTCTTGATTAAAATACTGATTGCTGTCTAAATTTTTACCAATCTTTATTTCTTGAGTGCGCATTATTTTTTGATAATCAGCCAGTTTAATTCTAGGTACCTCGACTTTATCAACTTTAATATTGATTTTATTGTAGCCTATGGTAATTGCTGTGACTAATACAATAATTGCAAATAATAAGCCTACGACTTGTGTAATTTTAAGAAAACTTTTTTCGATAAATCTTAACATAGTGTTACCTTTTTAATAAAAATAATATTTGAGACCTTTGTGTAAATATGGATGATTAGCAGAATTCAATTTTTGGTGATTATTCATATTTATGCAAAAATCTCATTTATTTTAAAATATCTTGAGCACCCATTGTAATTAATTTATCTGCTAATTGTGTGCCTAATACCTCAGCATCATCAATATTACCAGATACCTGATGCTTCAATATCACTCCAGAATCCACATTACCCACCAAGCCTGAGAGTGTAATTTGTTTATTATCAATGGTTGAATAGCCTGCAATTGGCACAGAACAGCCACCTTCTAGGCGTGCATTCATTGCTCGTTCGGCATTGATTCTATAAGTGGTTTCAATATCAATTAAAGGCTTGATTAGAGTTAAAACCTGAGTATCATTTTTACGAATTTCAATACCAACTGCACCTTGCCCAACAGCAGGCAGGGATTGTTCGGCGGATATTTGCTGCTTAATTCTACTTTCAAAACCAAGGCGAATAAGCCCTGCACATGCCAAAATAATCGCATCAAAATCACCGTTGTCTAATTTTTGCAAGCGGGTATTGACATTGCCACGCAAATCTAAAATTTCTAAATCGGGACGCAAGGCTTTAAGTTGCACGATACGGCGCATTGAACAAGTGCCTACTTTGGCATTTTGTGGTAAATCTTCAATACTATCAAAATGATTAGAAACAAACGCATCAAATGGGTTTTCTCGTTTTAAAATCGCACCCAGTTCAAAAGCTTCGGGGATTTCATACGGCACATCTTTCATTGAATGCACGGCAATGTCTGCCTCACCTTCTAACATACCTATTTCTAATTCCTTAATAAACAAGCCTTTTCCGCCAATTTTAGACAGTGGAGAGTTTAAAATTTGGTCGCCTTTGGTTGTCATCTTTACTAACTCAATCGTTAAATCAGGATAATAATGTGCTAACTTAGATTTTACATATTCAGCCTGCCATAGTGCGAGTGGGCTTTTGCGTGTAGCGATTTTTAGCGTTTTCATATAAAATACTGACTTTTAAAGAATAAAGTATTTTACTGATGTTAATAGACGCAAAAGATTTTTTTATTGATGGGCAAACGGCAAGAAAGAAAGAAATACCCATTTTAGTAATGTTCTCAGCACCTAATTGCCCCTATTGCGAATTGGTTAAACGGGAAGTAATTGAGCCAATGAGTGAATTGGAAGAATATGAAAATAAAGTAATCTTGCGACATATTTTTTATTCTTCATTAGAAAAAATTACTGATTTTTCAGGTCGACACAGTAACCATTCTCAGTTTAGTTTTAAATACGGCACCAAATTTTACCCCACATTAATGTTGCTTGATGATCACGGCAATGTGCTGGAAAAGAAAATTGGTGTTATTTTGATTGAGACCTATTGGACTGAATTAGACACTCTAATCGCACAAGCAACCAAACAACTTAAGACAACACTAATATTATGACAACAACTAACCAATCTTGGGGCGGACGCTTCAATCAACCAACTGACGAATTCGTAAAGATTTTTGGCGCTTCGGTATTTTTTGACAAAATTCTTGCCCCTTATGATATTGCTGGTTCAATTGCACACGCCACAATGTTGTGCGAAGTCGGACTATTGACTGATGAGGAAAAAACACAAATTATCGATGGTTTGAATGCCATTCTTGCTGAAATCAAAGCCGATAAGTTTAAATGGTCGGTTGATTTAGAAGATGTGCATATGAATATTGAGGCTCGTTTGGTGGAAAGAATTGGTGATGCAGGCAAAAAATTGCACACTGGGCGTTCTCGCAATGACCAAGTGGCAACAGATATTCGCTTATACTTGCGTGACCAAGTGGATGGTATCAATGAGGAAATTAAGCGTTTGCAAATCGCATTGCTTGATTTGGCTGAACAAGAATCTGGCACTATTTTACCCGGATTCACACACTTACAAGCCGCACAGCCTATGAGTTTTGGTCATCATATGATGGCGTATTTTGAAATGCTATCTCGTGATGCTGAACGCCTAATTGATTGTCGCAAGCGACTCAATTCAATGCCTCTTGGTAGTGCCGCATTGGCAGGCACAACTTACCCAATTAATCGCATTCGCACTGCTGAATTACTAGGTTTTGAACGCATTTGTAATAATTCATTAGACGGTGTTAGTGATCGTGATTTTGCCATTGAATTTTTAAACGCTGCCAGTATTATTATGATGCATCTTTCACGCTTTTCAGAAGAGTTAATTTTATGGTCAAGTGCACAATTTGATTTTATTGAGTTACCCGATAGTTTTTGCACGGGTTCTTCCATTATGCCGCAAAAGAAAAATCCCGATGTGCCTGAATTGGTTCGTGGCAAAACAGGTCGTGTATATGGTCATTTAACCTCATTACTCACCATTATGAAATCCCAGCCATTGGCTTACAACAAAGACAATCAAGAGGACAAAGAGCCACTATTTGATACCGTTAGCACACTTAAAGCATGCTTGCGTGTGTTTGCAGATATGGTACCAACTATTGAAACCAAACGCAATAATATGTATAACGCCGCCAAAAAAGGCTATACCACTGCCACAGATTTAGCCGATTATTTGGTTAAAAAAGGCTTGCCATTCCGTGATGCACACGAAGTGGTAGGTAAATCAGTGGCTTACGGCATTCAAAAACAAAAAGACCTAAGTGAATTAAGCCTAGAGGAATTACAAACATTTGATGCCAGCATTGAAAACGATGTATTTGATATTCTTTCCCTAGAGGGCTCACTTTGTGCACGCAACCACTTAGGCGGTACTGCACCAAATCAAGTTAAACAAGCCATTAAAATGGCACGAAAAACCCTTAAATGAAAATAATTTTTGCAGGCACCCCTGAATTTTCAGTCAGTGTTTTAACAGCACTTATCAATGCTGGACATAACATTGTTGGCGTTTACTGCCAGCCTGACCGTCCCAAAGGTCGTGGTAGAGTATTAACCCCTTGCCCTGTTAAAACGCAAGCATTAGAATACAATCTGCCTGTTCTACAACCAGAAAGCCTCAAAGACGAAGAGGTGCAAACTGAACTTAAAAACTTAAATGCCGCTGTGATGGTAGTCGTGGCTTACGGTCAAATTCTACCCAAAGAAGTGCTACAAATACCGCAATATGGTTGTTTAAATATCCATGCCTCCTTATTACCTCGCTGGCGCGGTGCCGCCCCTATTCAACGCGCCATTCTCGCAGGCGACAAAACCACAGGCATCGGCATTATGCAAATGAACGAAGGTCTAGACACTGGTGCTATTTTGCTCGAAAAAACCTGTGCAATCACCAACACCGATACCGCACAATCACTACACGATAAACTCGCCTCATTGGGTGCTGATGCCATTGTTACAGCCTTAAAAAACTTGAAAAATCTATCGCCCACACCACAAAATAAAACAGAGGTAACCTACGCCAAAAAACTCAAAAAAGATGAAGCATGGATAAACTGGACACAATCCGCTACACAAATCAACCGTCAAATCCGAGCTTTCAACCCCTACCCCATTGCCCAAACCAATGCCACAAGTGATAAGTTTAACGAAAAAACATTACGCATCCTATCTGCCACCGCTATAAACAATAATCACAATGGCCAACCTGGTGAAATCATCAAACACGATAAAAAAGAATGTCTTGTTGCCACAGGCGATGGCATACTCAGCTTAAAAACTGTGCAACTCTCAGGGAAAAAAGCACTCAATATCACAGATTTTAGCAATGCCTACACGCTCACAAAACTTAAATAATTGTGCTTAGCATTCATACATTTTTATAATGAAACAAACACCATAATAAAATTCTATCCAAAAAGAATATGATTTTAATTCAGCGAGACCTTTGCATAAATATGGATAATTAGCAGAATTCAATTTTTTTAATAAGATTAGTGCATTATTAAATCCACAAAAATAACTACCTCCACTATAATAGAGTTTCAAAAAAAATAGGAGCAAGGCATGAGAGATACAAAAGAAAAATTATCCACTTTAACGATAACATTACATTGGATAGTCGGCTTAAGTGTTATTATATTGGCAGTTATTGGGGTTTATATGAGTGAAAATAAAGCCTTTGAACTCTATCCTATCCACAAATCAATTGGTGTTTTGACTTTTGCATTCATTGTTGCTAGAATTTATTGGCGTTTCATCAATGGTTGGCTTGAGCCTGTTTCTACTTACAAAGCAATTGAACACAATTTGGCAAGAATAATACATTGGGTATTAATCATTGCAATTGTTGTAATGCCAATTTCAGGCTTTATTATGTCTGGTGCAGGTGGTCATGGTGTATCGGTTTTTGGTTTAGAAATTATTGCAGCACAATTTGACCCCATTGCCAAAGAAGCCATTCCGCATAATGCAATGCTATCTGGCTTTATGGCAGAAGTTCATGGAATAGCGGGATGGACTATGATTGTTGCCATTTTTCTACATTTTTTTGGTGCTTTAAAACATCATTTTATTGACAAAGATAATACTTTGAAAAGAATGCTGGGGAAAAATTAAAAAAATCATTGCAAAACTACTTTATAAATATCACTAATTAGTTGGTCTTTAACGCTCTTTGATTTCTAGATTAACCCATTGAACGCTGTGCCAATAATATCTGCCTTTTTGTCCACTAGGCATAGTGCAGTTGTATTTATTTCGGCGGTGGATTAAGGGTTTTTTAGCGGTAATTGCAACATTTTGATTGTCTTTCCATATCATATTTACACCGCCATTAGCAAAGCAATTAAAATTGGTTTTTTGATATTTATTAAGAGGCTTGGAAAATTCCAGTGTTAAAGTTGGTGGATTTTGGGTAAATATGGGATTAATGGTTTTGGATTTAATCGGCATTGGCAACGCATTAACTTTGGTTTTAAAACTGGACATTTTGGCGTAGTGTGCTGCCATAGGAAAACGCGGTAAATTTTGTCGGTTACTCACCTCAGATACTACACCAGAATGCTGTCCAAAAGCACTATAACCCATATCTTTAACTTGTTTTAATATCGCTAAACTCGATTCACCATAAGAATAAGCAAGAATTTTTTCGCGTTTACCTAACACTTGATTTAATCGACTTTGTGCTTGAGTAATTTGTGTTTCAACTTGCTCTTTATTTAAATCTAATAAATGTGGATGGGTTGTAGTATGATTATAAAATTGCATAATTTCACCTTGAATATCACGCATTTTTTGCCATGACATCATTGCTGAATATTTCTTGTCCAGCGGCTCGGTAGCAACAAATACGCTCATTGGCATTTGATATTTTTTTAGCAAAGGATAGGCATTTTCAGCAATAGAATGATACGCATCATCAGCCGTTAGCACCACGCACTTATCAGGTAAATTATTACCCTTTAAATGCTCAAGCATGGTTTTCAATTTAAGCACTTTAAAATGATTGTCTTGCAAATACTGTAAATGTTGCTCAAATAATTTGGGGCTAACACTGGTTGATTTGGGCGTGGTATCAGAAAAATGATGATACAACAAAACCACGCAACTGCCTGCATTCGCTGTTGGGGTAAATAATAACAATAAAACAATAAATTTAAACATTTCTCGCCCCTATAAATTCAATCTGCCGCCATGCCTCGTAAGCCACAATGGAAGCACAATTTGATAAATTCAAACTGCGAGAACCTGCTTGCATAGGCAGAGTAATGCCTTGATATTGACTTAATATATCTTGGGGAAGTCCTCGCGTCTCTGGACCTAAAAGTAATGAATCATTGGCTTGGTAATTAACCTTTGTATAAAGGGTTTTAACCTTTGAACTGACTGCAAACAATCTTTCAGGTTTTGCTTTGTCTAAATAATCTTCAAAATTATCATATTCACGCACACACGCCAGTGCTTTATAATCCAGTCCTGCTCTGCGTAATTTTTTATCTTCCATATCAAAACCATAGGGTTTAATAAGATGTAAATTTGCGCCCATATTGGCACACAAACGAATAATAGCACCCGTATTATTGGGTATTTCTGGCTCAAATAATACTAAATTCAACATAATATTTTATTTTTGACTTGATAAGTTGATAATCATCCCATAAATAATCTGAGACCTTTGAACAATTAAAAAAAATGAAATGGATATTAACAAACTAACTTCACAATTTCAACAAGATTTAAACGCCGCACAATCTATTGCGATTAACAAAAATCATACTGCCATTGAAGGTGTGCATGTGTTAAGTGCGATGCTTAGCGATTATGCCTCTAGTGTTAGCAATGTGATTAGAACACTCAAAGTAGAAACCAAACAACTTAAAATCAATGTGGATAAAGCCATTGATAATTTAGCAGTGGTAGGCAATCCAAATGGCGATATAGGCGTTTCACAAAGTTTATTAAGATTGCTAAATACCACTGAAAAACTGGCAACAGATAAAGGTGATAGTTACTTATCTACCGAATTATTTTTATTGGCAATTATTAAGGGCAACGACACTACAACAACATTATTAAAAGCGTTAGGCGTTGATAAACAAAATTTATCAACTGCCATAGACAACCTTAGAGGAGGAGAAACCGTGAATGACCAAAATGCAGAAACCCAAAGAGAGGCGTTAAATAAATATACCCTTGACCTTACCCAGCGTGCACAAGATGGAAAGCTTGACCCCGTCATTGGGCGAGATGGTGAAATCCGCCGTGCCATTCAAGTCTTACAACGCCGCACCAAAAATAACCCAGTGTTAATTGGTGAACCGGGAGTTGGTAAAACCGCAATTGCTGAGGGCTTGGCACAGCGTATTATCAACAACGAAGTGCCAGAAGGTATTAAGGGAAAACGCCTATTATCACTTGATATGGCAGCATTAGTGGCAGGGGCAAAATACCGAGGTGAATTTGAAGAACGCCTCAAAGCCGTGCTTAAAGAATTGGAAGCTGAGCAAGGTCAAGTGATTTTATTTATTGATGAATTGCACACTATGGTTGGTGCAGGAAAAGCCGATGGGGCAATGGATGCAGGAAATATGCTTAAACCTGCACTGGCTCGTGGCGACTTGCATTGCATGGGGGCAACCACCTTGGATGAATATCGTCAATACATTGAAAAAGATGCCGCCTTAGAACGCCGCTTCCAAAAAGTATTGGTAGACGAGCCAACCGAGCAAGACACCATTGCCATTTTGCGTGGATTAAAGGAAAAATATGAAGTGCATCATGGCGTAGAAATTACTGACCCTGCAATTATCGCTGCTGTTACCTATTCCATCAGATACATTACCGACAGGCAACTGCCTGATAAAGCCATTGATTTAATTGATGAAGCGGCATCACAAATTCGCATGGAAATTGATTCAAAACCAGAATCAATGGACAAGCTTGATCGTAAATTGGTGCAACTCAAAATCGAACGAATGGCACTTAAAAAAGAGAAAGACAAAGCCTCTAAAGCCCGACTCAAAGAATTGATTGAGTTGATTAATTCACTGGAAAAAGAATATGCCGATTTAGAAGAAATCTGGAAAAAAGAAAAATCCGTAGTGCAAGGTGCTCAACACCTCAAAGAAGAGCTTGAACAAGCAAAAACTGACCTTGAATCTGCAACTCGTAACAACGATTTGGCGAAGATGAGCGAACTCCAATACGGAAAAATCCCAACACTTGAGTCCAAAATATCTGAATCTGAATCTGCTACCATAGAAGAAATGACATTACTTCGCAACAAAGTTACCGAAGATGAAATTGCCCATATTGTCGCCCGTTGGACAGGCATTCCTGTGGACAAAATGATGGAAGGTGAACGGGATAAACTTCTACAAATGGAAGAGATTATTCATCAGCGATTAGTCGGTCAAAACAAGGCTGTTAAAGTCATTTCCGATGCAGTTCGCCGTTCTCGTGCAGGGCTGTCCGACCCTAATCGTCCTGATGGCTCATTTATGTTTATGGGGCCAACAGGTGTAGGTAAAACTGAACTTACCAAAGCCTTGGCAGACTTTTTATTTGATACTGAACAAGCTATTATTCGAGTAGATATGAGTGAATTTATGGAAAAACATTCAGTTGCACGATTGATTGGTGCACCTCCCGGTTATGTCGGCTATGAGCAAGGTGGAATTTTAACTGAGGCTGTTAGACGCAAACCGTATTCCATTATTTTGCTTGATGAAGTAGAAAAAGCCCATCCCGATGTGTTTAATATTCTCTTGCAAGTGCTTGATGATGGTCGCTTAACCGATGGACAAGGTCGCACCGTTGATTTTAAAAATACCGTCATTATAATGACTTCCAATTTAGGCTCTGAGTTAATTCAAGAACATCAAGGTCAAGACATACACAATGAGCTAATGCGTATTGTTGGCGAACATTTTCGCCCTGAATTTGTCAATCGTATTGATGAGATTGTGGTATTTAACAATCTTAAAAAAGAACAAATTAAAGACATTGCCGCCTTACAAGTTGAAATCCTGCAATCTCGTTTAGCAAAAATGGATCTTAAGCTTGAGTTGAGCAATGACGCAATGACGATGATTGTAGATAAAGGTTATGACCCAGTGTTTGGTGCACGCCCACTCAAACGCACTATCCAACAATTACTGGAAAATCCATTATCACAAAAAATATTGGCAGGTGAATTTATATCAGGTGCCACCATTCATAGTAGTGTAGTAAATAACGAAATTATATTTTCTTAATTATCATTAAATAACCTTGATATAATAAAAAAACAATCATTAACTGGGTAAATTATGGGCATAAATATAACCAAAAGAATAAAAATGCTGATAAACAACTTTTTTATCAAAAATAAAAGAAAGGCTTGAGGTTTACTCTGAAATACAGACTTTACAAAAACCACTTAAATAATTTTGAATGACTATCTAAAAATCACAAAAAATGGGCTGTGGGACAACAACCAAGCCTTAGTGGCACTTTTGGGCTTGTGTCCTTTACTCGCAGTAACCAATAATATCGTCAATGCGATTGGGTTAGGACTAGCAACTACCTTTGTTTTGGTAGCCTCAAACACTACTATTTCAATTTTTCGCCACTATATTCGCAAGGAAATCCGCATCCCTGTGTTTGTCCTGCTTATTGCTTCGTTTGTAACTATTGTTGAGCTGGCAATGCAAGCCTATTTTTATAATTTGTATTTAATACTGGGTATTTTCGTGCCATTAATTGTGACTAATTGTGCCATTTTAGGTAGAGCAGAAGCATTTGCCAGTAAAAATACTTGGGGTAAATCTGCATTAGATGGCTTAATGATGGGTATCGGGTTTTCCATTGTATTGATTATTCTCGGTGCCCTACGCGAATTAATTGGCTCTGGCACTTTATTCGACCAATCTGCTTTGTTGTTAGGCAGTTTAGGTAATACACTCAGCATTACCGTATTTGAAGATTATCAAGGCACGCTACTTGCCGTTCTACCACCCGGTGCTTTTATCGGTCTAGGTTTGATTGTTGCACTTAAAAATTGGATTGATGCATAGCGTTCATAATTATCTAAATAGTCGTCTCATTGATAGCGTCCCCCTTTTAGAATTGGCATTAAAAAAAGACCATTCTTGGCTTATTGCAAATAACGATTACACCCTCAACGCCCAAGAAAAGCGCACGCTAGACCACCTTATAAAGCAACGCCAAAAAGGCATACCTTTTGCCTATTTAAGTGGCACAAAAGGCTTTTACCACCTAGATTTCAAAGTAACGCCTGACACTCTTATCCCCCGCCCAGAAACTGAACTTTTAATTGACATTGCACTGGATTTATTCAAAAAAAAGCCTTGTCGTTTACTGGATTTAGGCACAGGCAGTGGTATTATTGCCATTACCTTAGCGGATAAAAATCCACATTGGCAGGTAAATGCCACAGATTTTTGTGAAAAGGCACTTGCGGTAGCAAGACAAAATACCAATAAAAACATCAATTTTCAACAGGGTAATTGGTTTGATGCTGTGCCTAATCAAACTTTTGATTTAATCATTTCCAACCCACCTTACATTGAACAAAATAACCCTTATTTAAAGGATTTAACCTATGAGCCACAAAGCGCATTGGTTTCTGGCAAAGATGGCTTAGACGACATTCGCCTTATCATTAAAAATGCACCAAAACACCTTAACAAACAAGGCTACCTCTTGCTGGAACATGGCTACAATCAACAACAACAAATCACCCAACTATTAAAAGATAATTTTCTCAATATTCGTAAATATAACGACTATAATCAACAAAACCGTGCCATTTTGGCGCAACTCAAACTCTAAGGAAACAAAATGAAAAAAACAATTCAAATAATTATTCTTTTAACATTTAGTATATCTGCCACGGCTGGTTGGCTTAATAACGACAAGCAAAAACCAGTCCAACAACAAGACAAAAAAACTTACACGCTTAAATTAGCCGAAACTTGGCCAAGCAATTTCCCTATTTTTGGTGACACAACCAAAAAATTTAAAAAACTAGCAGAGGCCATGTCAAATGGCAGATTAAAAATTAGAATTGACTCAAAAAACAAACACAAAGCCCCATTCGGCATCTTTGACTTCGTTAAATCAGGGCAATATGACCTAGGGCATTCTGGCTCATACTTTTGGAAAGGCAAAGACATTAACACGCTATTTTTTACCTCTATGCCCTTTGGTATGACCACATTCGAGCAACATGCTTGGTTTGAATACGGTGGTGGTCAAGAATTAATGGACAAAGTTTATGTTAAACATGGACTCAAATCCATCATTGGTGGCAGCACAGGCAACCAAATGGGTGGCTGGTTTCAAAAAGAAATTAACTCAGTTGCCGATTTGCAAGGCCTAAAAATGCGCATCCCCGGCTTTGCAGGCGAAATCATGGCAGAAGTTGGTGCCAAACCCACCAATATCCCACCCGGTGAACTTTACACTGCACTAGACCGTGGCACAATTGACGCATTAGAATGGGTTGGTCCATCACTAGACTTGAGAATGGGCTTTCACAAAGTTGCCCCTTATTATTACACTGGCTGGCATGAACCTGGCACTGAATTACAATTCTTAATCAATCTCAAAAAATACAACAGTTTACCCAAGGATTTACAAACCATTTTAATCTCAGCAATGAAATTATCTGCTTATCAAATGTATAGCCAATCCGAACACGAAAGTGCCAAAAATTGGACAACTATGAAAAAAGACTATCCTAATATCAAAGTTAAAACCTTTCCTAAACCCGTCTTTGATGCACTCAAAACCGCAAATAACAAACTTCTTAAAAAATTGGCTGCAAACAACCCACTTTCTAAAGAAATTATCGAATCCCAATCCAGTTATCTACGGAAAATACGCGCTTGGACAGCCATTTCAGACCAAGCCTACTTGAACTTTCAATCCAAATAAAAAAAATTGAGCCATTACACTCGATGGCTAGAACGCCTAATCATTGGACTGTTATTGCTTACGATTTTTAATGTCTTTCTTGATGTTTTACTTCGTTACGCCTTTAATAACTCCTCCATCGCCCTACAAGAAATGGAATGGCACCTATTTTCAGCTATGTTTTTGCTCGGCATTTCCTACACTCTGCAAAAAGATGCCCATGTTAGAGTTGATATTTTCTACACCAAATTTTCTCCACAAAAACAAGCCCTCATCAACCTCATTGGTTTCGCTCTATGCATTCTACCAATCAGCCTGCTAGTTGCTTATTATGGCATTGATTTCGCCTATTCGGCTTATCTTATCAACGAGCAAAGTGGCGACCCCGGTGGATTAACGCACCGCTTTATTATCAAAAGTATAATTCCAATTAGTTTTATTTTAATCATTATTTCTGGCATATTATTTGCCAAAAATAACTATGAGGTGCTAAAACAATGATTGGCTTAATTATGTTTGCCATTACCTTGATATTATTAATGGTTGGCTTTCCCGTGGCATTTACCTTTGCTGGTGTGGCAGTTATTTTTGGTGTTTTAACTCAAGGCGTTGACTTATTCGCCTTTATGCCGTATCGCATTATGAGCATAATGCAAAATACCATTCTTATGGCTGTACCGTTGTTCGTTTTCATGGGTGTGGTCTTACAAAAAACCAAACTTGCTGAGCAACTACTGGAAGCCATGGGTGATTTGTTTGGCAATATACGCGGTGGCTTAGCAGTTTCTACTATTTTAGTTGGCTCACTGCTCGCAGCATCCACAGGCGTAGTGGGTGCAAGTGTTGTTGCTATGGGTGTGATTTCTCTCCCTGTTATGCTTAAGCACAATTACAAAAAAACATTATCTACAGGGGTTATTTGTGCCTCAGGCACTTTGGGGCAAATCATCCCGCCTTCTATTGTGTTGATTATTTTGGCAGATGTTTTGGGTGTGCCAGCAGGTGATTTATTTAAAGGGGCAGTTATGCCATCCCTTATTTTAGTTGGTGGCTATATTACTTATGTGCTAATCATCTCTTACTTAGACCCAAAGGCAGCACCAGCATTTAAAAGTAAAAATCATGACCTAGAAAAATCAAAAAGATACATAGCTGTCGCCAAAGCCATTGTGCCACCTATTGCGCTCATTATTGCCGTGCTTGGTTCAATTTTTTCAGGCATTGCCACGCCAACAGAGTCCGCCGCTATCGGTGCAGTTGGCTCTTTGCTTCTGGCGCTTCTTTACCAACGACTGAACTGGAAAATGTTACGCCAATCTAGTATTGAAACCGTTAAAGTTACCTCTATGGTATTTGCTATTTTAGTTGGTGCCACCGCCTTTTCAATGGTATTTACTTATAGTGGTGGCGATATTATAGTGGAGGATTTTATTCACAGTTTACCAGCCAAAGAAATGAGTTTTATTCTTATCTCAATGTTGATTATTTTCATTCTTGGATTTTTTATTGATTTCGTGGAAATTTCACTCATTATCGTGCCAATTTTCTACCCAGCCGCCCTATCGCTTGGCATTGATATGCAATGGTTCGCTATTCTTATCGCTATGAATCTGCAAACCTCATTCTTAACGCCACCATTCGGCTTTAGTCTATTTTATTTAAAAGGTGTCGCCCCAAAATCCATTCAAACCACTGACATTTACAAAGGCGTAATGCCTTTTATCGCCATCCAAGTTACGATATTAACCAGCCTAATTCTATTTCCGCAATGGTATGGATTTAATGGGTTTTAGCGTTGTTACTTTGTATGTTATTTTGCCCATATTTTCCTTTTTACAAGGCGATTTTTTTCAATACGATAACAGCACAGGCAATCTATCTATGTAAGCAAATATTGGAAAAATTCAATGGAATAAAAAGGGAAGTTAGTCTATAAGCCGGGTTCTGTAATAAACGGTCATTCATCTACAAATTTTGTTACCAAAATTCTTTAGCACTCTACCCGCTACCTTGTGCGAGCCGCACCATGGGTAGCCTATTTGAGCTTGCTCCAAGTGGGGTTTACCTTGCCACGGTTGTTACCTTCCGCGCGGTGCGCTCTTACCGCACCTTCTCACCTTTTCCCAATAATTGGGTAGTTTATTTTCTGCAGCACTTTCCGTTATGTCGCCATACCTAGCCGTTAACTAGCACTTTGCTCTATGGAGCCCGGACTTTCCTCTGATAGGGAAACCTACCAGCGACCATCCGACCAACTTCGCCAAAGATTATAACATATTCAATAAATAATGACTGTCGCAATCCAAAAAAATACAAGAAACTTCTGTGCAATAAGAAAAAGTTTCATCTGCTATATGAAATGCCAAAAACAACCGTTTTTAATAAAAATTTAATCTAAATTAGGATATAATAATTTTTCATCTACACAAGCAACAACACCTATTTTTTGTTTAATATACTAACAAAAACAAGTTCTTAATTGGTGTAATTACTACCTAAAAAAATATAACTTTAAAAAACAGGTTTATTATGAAAAAAAATATTTTATTTTTGCTATTCTTGATGTTTTCTAGCGTTGCTTTCTCAGATTTTAAATTTCCTGACGAAGTGCATAATGACACACAACAAGGGACTATTTATCTAAATATTGAAAGATATAAAGACAGTGGCTTAAAGTCTTTTGTTACTACTTGCAAAACCAGACTTGAGTGTTACAAAAAGATACAGTGGGCCATTAAAACTGGAAAATTTATTTATTGTAAAAAAGTAACTATGGTTATAAATAATCGCATTGTATGGGGTATTGATTTTGAGAATAACACAGTTTGGAAAGCCAGACAACAAAGAAAAATATGGGGTGATGAAGACACTTAAAAACTTACTGATTTCCTAGAGACTTTTGCATAAATTGTTAAAAACAGCATGGATATTCTCACCCTGAGAATCAACGGCAACAGCAACAGGCATATCTTTAACTTCAAACTCATAAATAGCCTCCATGCCCATTTCTGCAAACGCTATTTTTTTGGCTTTTTTAATGGATTTGGAAATCAAGTAAGCGGCACCACCTACCGCAATTAAATAACTGGCTTGGTGTTTTTTAATGCTTTTAATGGTTGCTTCGCCACGCTCAGCTTTACCAATCATACCCAAAATACCTGTGTTTTCTAACATCATATCAGTGAACTTATCCATTCTTGTTGCTGTCGTTGGACCTGCAGGACCAATCACCTCACCGTTAACAGCATCTACAGGGCCAACATAATAAATGAATTTATTTTTAAAATTCACACCTTTGGGTAACCCTTCGCCACTGTCTAGCATTTTTTTGAGGCGTGCATGTGCAGCATCTCTGCCAGTAATAATCGTGCCAGTAAGTAACAAAGTGTCGCCTACTTGCCACGCATTCATCTGTGATTTTGTCAGTGTATTTAAATCAATTTTCTTATAATTTGAAGTGTCCATTGCTAAATCAGGATAAACACTTAAATCCACCTCTGGCAATATCGCAACACCTGAGCCATCCAGTGAAAAATGCAGGTGACGGGTGGCAGCACAATTGGGAATCATCGCCACGGCTTGTGAGGCGGCATGGGTTGGATAATCCTTAATTTTGACATCTAGCACGGTGGTTAAGCCACCTAAACCTTGAGCGCCGATACCAAGATTGTTAATTTTTTCTCTTAATTCTAAACGCATTTTTTCAAGATTACTGGGCGTTGTTTTTTGGGCAATGATTTGAATATCAATCGGTTCCATTAAACTTTCTTTTGCCATCAACATAGCTTTTTCAGCAGTGCCACCAACGCCAATACCTAGCACCCCAGGGGGGCACCAACCCGCACCCATTGTTGGCACCATTTTTAATATCCATTCAACCACATTATCATCAGGCTGTAAAACGGCAAATTTTGCTTTATTTTCTGAACCACAACCTTTGGCAGCAACAATAAATTTCAGCTGATTGCCTTTAACTACTTTCATATGAATAACGGCTGGCGTGTTATCTTTAGTGTTAATTCGACTAAATAACGGGTCTTTGACAATCGAAGCACGAAGCGGGTTTTGTGCCTTAGTATAAGCTTGGCGAACGCCCTCGTTAATCATTTCTTCTAGGGACAAATCTGTCGCCCATTCAACTGCCATACCTACTTCAACAAAAACATTGACAATACCCGTATCTTGACACAAGGGGCGTTGACCAATAGCGGACAATTTGGAATTGATTAAAATTTGTGCCATAGCATTTTTGGCAGTCTGTTGAGTTTCTCTCTCATAAGCACTTACCATCGCTTGAATAAAATCAGGGCTATGATAATAGGAGATATATTGCAAAGCATTAGCAATACTTTCAATGATATGATTTTGCTGGATTTTCATTACTTATTATCTGAATTCTATTAAGATACTATTGGATTTTATAGTATTATATCCGCTATTTATTTTATCTAATAATCTAAGCGGAGTTTTTATGTTTAATTTTTTCAAACCTCAAAGTCTTTCTATTGATCTTGGAACGGCAAATACATTAATTTTTATGAATGATGAAATTGTATTAGATGAACCATCCGTTGTTGCCATTCACCATGAAAAAGGTGCGACAGAAGCAACCATTATTGCCGTAGGTCAAGAGGCTAAAAATATGTTAGGGAGAACCCCCGGATCAATTGAGGCAATTCGCCCAATGAAAGACGGCGTTATTGCTGACTTTAAAATTACCGAAAAAATGTTGCAATACTTTATTAAAAAAGTATTGCACTCTGGATTTTTCTCACCCAGCCCCAAGGTGCTTATTTGCGTACCGTGCGGCGCAACCCAAGTAGAACGGCGTGCGATTAAAGAAAGTGCAGTTGGTGCTGGTGCACGAGATGTATATTTGATTGAAGAGCCAATGGCGGCAGCACTGGGTGCAGGCATGGCAATTAGCGAAGCCTCGGGCACTATGGTGGTCGATATTGGTGGTGGCACCACAGAAATTGCGATTATGTCACTCAATGGCATTGTTTACTCCGATTCACTACGCATAGGTGGTGATGTGTTTGATGATAATATTATTAAATTTGTGCGTAGAGAGCATGGCATTATTATCGGCGAATCCACTTCTGAGAAAATCAAAAAAGAGGTAGGCTCAGCATTCAAAACAAGCGTTGTTAAAAAAATTAAATTCAGAGGCAGGGATGTTGCCAAAGGTATTCCAGTGTCTTTTGAAGTAACCAATACAGAAATCAGATCATCTTTGCAAGAGCCATTAGCGGCCATTGTCGGTGCAGTTAGAATAGCGTTAGAGCAAACGCCACCAGAATTGAGTTCTGATATTGCAGAAAATGGCTTGGTATTAACAGGTGGTGGTGCGTTGTTAGACGGCTTGGACGAACTCATTAAAAAAGAAACAAGATTGCCAGTGCGTGTTGCTGATGATCCTTTAACTTGTGTGGCTCGTGGCGGTGGCGTTGCCTTGGATATGATTAGTCTACACAATATAGGGTTTTTATCGGCAGAGTAAGTTTTCTTAAAACAACTAGGGTAAATGCTAAATCATGCAATTTTTAAAACTTTTTACCCCTATTTTAATTGCAATTTCTCTAATCTTTTCAGATTATAAATTTTCATTCTTAGACAGTTTTAAGCAATTACTTACCGAATTAACATCGCCAGTGTATTTACTGGTTAACTTGCCTTCCCAATTCTATATTTGGGTCAATGAACAAGGTGTAAACAAACAGTTTTTATTAAATCAAAACAAGCGACTTAATGCGGAGTTAATTCGTTTAAAAGTCAACTTACAGCGTCATAACGCCTTATTATCAGACAACCAAAAACTCAGTAAATTATTAAAATCACGCTATCAAGTTGACAAGGGTGTGCTTATATTGGCTCGTGTTAACACCATCAGCCAATCACGATTAAAAAAACAAATTGTCGTTAATAAAGGCAGTAAAGATGGCATTAAAGTGGGTCAAATTGCACTTGGTGCTGATGGCATACTTGGGCAAGTCAGTCAAGTAACTTCATTCCACACAACCATACTGTTGGTTACCGACCCAACCCAACACATACCTGTTAAAAATCAACGCAATGGTATTCGTGGCATTGGCAAAGGTATTGCTTCAAATCAAGAGAAATTAATGGTGCGTTTTATTGACTCTGGACTTGATATAAAAGTTGGAGATGTCTTTTTAACCAGTTCTATTGTCTCAAAATTCCCAGCAGGCTATCCTGTAGGTCGTGTTACTCATGTGGAAAATCGACCAAACGATCCATTTCTATATATTGAATTAGCACCAACCCAAACCACCCAACAATTAGAATTTGTTTTAATCAATAAAAGAGACAATTAAAATGCGCACCCAAAGACCTTATATATTTTTTGCTAAAATCACCCTGCTTACACTGATTATTAGTGTATTTCCTTTACCTGAAATAGTTTTAAATATCGCCCCTTTTTGGGTGTTATTATTTTTTACTTATTGGTTGACTTGTTTCACCATAACACAAGGGCGATTTTTTATTGCTCTAGCCTTAGGCGTTTTAATTGATGTATTGCATGGAGATATCTTGGGTCAAAATGCATTGGCACTCATTTTAAGCATTGCTTTTATTGCCAAAATAAGGCAATCTTTTTCTGTCTCTAATATTACTACACAGCAAATTTATATATTGTCTGCATCTGGCATTTATTTAGGGGTGTTGTTATTGGTACACGGCCTATCCACTCAAAGTTTTGATTTTAATTACTATTTGTTATTTGCGCCATTGACAAGTGCACTATTTTGGCCTTTGGTAAAATTGGCACTCTCAAAATGCAAACATTGATGAAAAATTATGGATAAAATTAGCAATACCGCATCAGAAAATAAGATTTTTTCTACTAGATTAATATTGGCGCTCGTCTTCATCGTTATTTTGACTTTTATCCTAATTTCAAAACTTTACAATCTACAAATTAGCAATTATGACTATTACACCGAAGAATCTTTGGGTAATCAAATGCGTATGTTGCCCATTACTCCAATTCGTGGAAAAATCTTTGACCGTAATGGAAAAATGATTGCTGGCAATCAACTCGCTTATAAACTCACACTCACACCTGAAAAAACCAAAAATGTTTCTGAAACGCTGTTGTTGCTTAAAAAATATAACTTTATTGATGATAAAGATATTGGCATTTTTAATAAAAATAAAAAGCAATATAAAAAATTCCACAGCATACCACTTAAATACAAACTAAGCGAAAAACAAGTGGCAAAGTTTTTGGTTAACAACCAGTTTATTGGGGTTGATATTGAGTCTTATTTTCAAAGAATTTATCCTTACAACGACTCCAGCGTTCATGTAACTGGCTATGTCTCCAGAATGAACAAAAAAGACAAAGCCTTCTATAATAAAAAAGACTATTTAGGCACTTCTTTTGTAGGCAAGGTAGGTATTGAAAAACAATACGAATCATTATTACACGGGAAAAATGGCAGAAAACAAATCGAACGCAATGTAACGGGCAGAGTTATTAATACGAAAATTATTCAAAAAGCGCAAAAAGGTTCAGATTTATATCTTAGCATTGATTTGGATTTACAGAAAAAGGCAGAATCTTTACTCAAAGGCAAGCGTGGTGCCATTGTGGCAATTGATGTTCAAAATGGCGAAGTGTTGGCAATGGTAAGTATGCCCATTTACAATCCTAATTGGTTTGTCAATGGCATTTCACATAAAAATTATAAAAAACTTCAAACCTCAAAAGACATTCCACAACTTAATCGTGCTATTCAAGGCTTGTATCCACCCGGTTCAACAATAAAACCAATGGTAGCACTAGTAGGTCTTGAACGAGGCACAATCACCTCTCACACCAAGACTTGGTGCCCAGGATATTTTAAATTGAAAAATGTTAAACGCAAATTTAATGACTGGAAACGCAATGGGCATGGGCAGGTTGATGTCAAAAGTTCCATTGCTCAATCTTGCGATGTATTCTTTTACAAATTAGCAGACAAGATGGGCATTGACAACTTACACGATGGCTTAGAGCCTTTTAATTTTGGTGAAAAAACAGGCATTGATCTCCCCGGAGAGCGTGGCGGTATTCTCCCTTCAAAAGCTTGGAAAAAAATCAACAAGAAAGAACCTTGGTATCGGGGAGAAACTTTAATTGCAGGTATTGGACAAGGGTTTATGACTGCCAGTCCCTTGCAGTTAGCAGTTTCCACAGCGGCTTTAGCGAACAAAGGCGTGATTATTCAGCCAAAAATACTAAAAAGCATACACACCTATGGCGAAGCCATTAAAGAAGTAAAAAAAGGCACTCGAAAACAAATCCCTATCAAAAATATTCGCAATTGGGAAGAGGTGATTAAAGGTATGAAGCAAACCATTTATTCACCACGAGGCACAGCCCGAAAACTAAACAAAGACTTGAAATACACTTTGGCAGGAAAAACAGGCACAGCACAAGTATTTGGCTTAGATGCAGAAGAGCAATACATTGCAGCAAACTTAGATGAACGATTACGCGACCATGCATTATTCACAGGCTTTGCACCAATTAAAAATCCAAAAATCGCTATTGCTGTCATTGTAGAAAATGCAGGTAGTGGCAGTTCAAAAGCAGCGCCACTTGCTAAAAAATTGCTGGATGTTTATTTTGAAAAACAATCCCTAGCTCAAGAGGCTTTGTAACTGCACTGGTTGAACTGGAAAAGTTAGGGTTGCATCCATTCTATATCGTTGCATTAATTGATTGAGTTGCGGCTGGTTAATTTTATCGTATAACACAATAATTTTGACTTTAGGAGAATGGCTTTCAAGGGTGGCTAACAAGGATTCAATATTACTTACCCTATCACGAAATTCTGGATTATGACTAAATTCTGCCACCAGCACTTGGTATTGATTTTTCTTTGCTAATTTAACTGCCTTTCTTTGTGAATTTTCAAAATCCACAGTAAAGCCTAATTCAACAAATAGTGGCGTGAAATCATCAAACCCGCCTTCATCAATAAAAAATAATAAATTAGGCATTTTGCATTGTATAGAAGGATTGCTTAAATTCTACAAAGGCATTATTCTCAATCGCTGTACGCATTTGTTGCATTAAATCTTGATAATAATGTAGATTGTGAATGGTATTAAGTCGCGCACCCAATATTTCGTTTTTTCGTTGCAAATGGTGTAAATAAGAGCGAGAATAATTTTGACAAGTGTAACAATCACATCGCTCATCTAAAGGTTTAATATCTAGTTTATATTGTGCATTGCGAATTTTTACAATACCGTTTGAGGTGAATAAATA
Source organism: Bathymodiolus brooksi thiotrophic gill symbiont (assembly GCF_903642095.1). GTDB lineage: Bacteria > Pseudomonadota > Gammaproteobacteria > PS1 > Pseudothioglobaceae > Thiodubiliella. Next base: position 25,276 of record NZ_CAHJWD020000039.1, read on the forward strand.
CCCGTTTCGAGCATTGCGTGTTGGCATAACACAATCAAACATATCAATACCTCGCTCAACTGCTTCTACCAAATCACTTGGCGTGCCTACACCCATTAAATATCGGGGCTTGTCGCTCGGCAATTGCTCAGGTAAATAATCCAATACTTTTATCATTTCTTCCTTAGGCTCACCCACACTCAAGCCACCAATTGCAAATCCATCAAAATCAATATTGATGAGTGCTGAAGCTGATTCACAGCGTAAATCTTCATACATACCACCTTGCACAATGCCAAACAATGCATTCTTATTACCCAATGCTTGATGTGCATCTTTGGAGCGTTGTGCCCAACGCAAAGACAACTGCATAGATTGGTCTGCGGTGGCTTTGTCGGCTGGATATGGGGTGCATTCATCAAAAATCATCACAATATCTGCACCTAAATCAAACTGAATTTTTATTGATTCTTCTGGCCCCATAAAAATTTTAGCACCATCTTTAGGTGAGCGAAAATCCACCCCTGCTTCACTAATTTTTCTCATATCGCCCAAACTAAACACCTGAAAACCACCTGAATCAGTCAAAATTGGCCCTTGCCAATGCATAAAATCATGCAAATCACCGTGTGCTTTAATCACATCAGTACCGGGGGTGATGGCCAAATGAAAAGTGTTACCGAGAATAATTTGTGCACCAATTTCCTCAACTTCCTCAGGTGTCATGGCTTTTACCGTGCCATAAGTGCCAACTGGCATAAATGCGGGCGTTTCAACCGCACCTCGTTCAAAAGTTAGGGTGCCTCGTCTGGCTTTTTGGTCTGTATTTTTTAGTTTAAACTTCATTTTATTCACTTATTTGTATTTGCCACAATTTGGCGTATTCACCCTTGGCTTTTAACAACTGAGTATGCGTGCCACTTTCTTGCACCCTGCCATTGTCAAGCACGATAATTTTATCAGCATCTACAATAGTAGAAAGACGATGTGCAATTACCAGTGTAGAAGTTTTTTTACTGAGCGTGTTAATCGCCTTTTGCACCATTTTTTCACTATAAGAATCCAATGCTGAAGTCGCTTCATCAAAAATCAAAATAGGAGGATTTTTAAGCAAAACTCTAGCAATCGCCATACGCTGCTTCTCACCCCCTGATAATTTAAGCCCTCGTTCACCAACCAAAGTATCGTAACCTTGGGGCAACGCATTAATAAATTTATCAATAAAAGCCGACTTTGCCGCCGCCTCTACCTCCTGTTGAGTTGCCCCCTGTTTTCCATAGGCAATATTATAATAAATACTTTCATTAAACATCACTGTATCTTGTGGCACAACGCCAATGGCTGATTGCACAGAATGTTGATCAAGGGTTTTAATATCTTGCCCATCGATTAGGATTGCCCCGCTATCCACATCATAAAATCGAAATAATAATTTAGCCAATGTCGATTTTCCAGAACCAGATTGACCAACAATTGCCACCTTTTGTCCCGATTCAATCGAAAAATCCACCTCTTTTAACACCTTGTCCTTACCTTCATAAGCAAAAGAAACACGCTCAAATTCAACCTTGCCTTGACTTATTTTTATCTTAGGTGCACCCTCAGGACTGCATACTTTCGCACGGCGATCAAGCAAATCAAACATATTGTTCATATCAATAAAATTATGCTTAATTTGCCGATACACTATACCCAAAGAACCCAATGGTATAAATAATTGCAATAACAAAGCTTGAATCATAATCATATCACCAAGACTCAGATTTTTATTTGCCACACCTTGAGCTGCTAAAATCAAAACAACCGTAACTCCTACGGCAATAATTGCACCCTGAACAAAATTAAGCGCTGTCATTGAAGTAAAACTTTTGGTAGCAACATCCTCCCAACAGCTCATCGTTTTATCATAACGATTTACCTCAAAATCCTTGCGATTGAAATACTTAACCGTTTCATAATTAATCAAACTATCCACCGCATTAGTATTAGCATCAGACTGCATATCGTTCATCTCATAGCGATATTTCATCCGCCAAGTGGTGATTGCCAAAGTAAATGCCACATAAAGCACCACAGTTAACAATGAAATACCTGCAAAGAAAACATCATAATTCACCCACAACAAACCAATCACCAAAATAATTTCAAAAAATGACGGCAGAATGTTAAAAACAAAAATAGACAACAGTGTGGAAACACTTTGAGTGCCACGATCAATATCACGAGTAATGCCACCAATACGGCGATCTAAATGAAAAGACAAATCCAATGTATGTAAGTGCTTAAAAACACCAAGTGCAATCAAATGCATAGCATGATAACGCACACGCGCAAACACCGCATCTCTTAGTTCATTAAACAAAGAGCTGCTTAAACGCAACGCACCATAAGCAAACAACAATCCCAAAGGCAACACCACCAGCACATCAGGCTGATCAAGCGTATCCACAATCCCTTTAAGCGCCACCGGAACCGCCACATTTGCCAATTTGGCAATAATCAAAAATAGCGTTGCCAAAATAACACGAGTGTGCATTTTCAACAAGTATGGCATCAGTTTTTTTAGAACTTTAATATCTTGAGTTTTAAAATCACTTGCCTTGGTTTGTTTGTTAAATCCCTGCATTTTCTAAAACCTTTTATCATTTACTGGATAATCATAAGGCAAAATAGCACCTTTTTCTAAAGCGATTTTTACCACATCTCCAGCCCTAAATTGATCAGAGTTTTGCAACAATTCCTGTTGCCAAAAACTGTGCATTTCACACATTTGTGGATGCGTATGATTACACCCCAATACATGAAAACTACATTTACCCACTCGCCAAGGCCCATCACCTGTTATCTCACCCTCAATCAAATGAATACTATATTTTGGGTCTTTTTCCCAAAACAATTCAAAATACAAAATGCCTTTTGGATGCTGAAAAATCTCCTCAATCACCCGAGTTTCGCCATTGGGATATTTGATATACAATGGTGATTTCAGGGTAAATATTTTATTCATTTTATCTGGATTTTCAATAGCCTGTTCAACGGTAGTTTTAGTCAATTCCAATAATGTCTTACTTTTTATCTGTAGTTTATAACTAATTACCAAACTGGAAAAAAGTGGATTCTTGATAATTACTCATCTTTCTACCACTCTATTTTTTGCTTAATAAATCATTAGTTTTTTAGTTGTTTCATCGGCTTAACAATAAAGCCAATAATATTGCCCCACCAGCGATTACTAAACCAGCTGTTAAGTCTGTATTTTTTTTATTTTTACTAAAATGTTCTTGTACCTCTTCTATTGAATTAAAACCAATAGTTTGCATATACTTTAACATTTCTAATTTATTGCCACTTTTCACAATTAAGCCTAAAAATATTGTTATTTCATTAGACTTCACAGTGCCTTTAATAATTTTTTCTTGAATTTCTTCTAATTCTTTATATTCTCGCTTCAATAAAATCATTACTTTTTGCTCCTATCAAATAATTTCAACATTTTTTTAGTAATATCTTTAGACATTGTTTTGGCTATTTTTTTTAATTCTTCATCTTTTATACTGTCTATTATTTTTTGTTGTTTCTCATTTTCTACAACTAATTTAAATAGTTTATCCATACTCTTAATAAATTCTGTTGTATCCATAAAATAATTTGGATAAGATTGTCGTAATTTTTTAATATCTTGTATTGATAACAATACAACTTCAACTGCATTATTATCAAAGTGCTCTAATTCCATTTTTAAATAATCTTCATTAGCTTTTTCAAATTTAGCATCCGAATACTTGGATGCACTTATTTCTTTTTTTTCAAAGTTCATTTTTAACAACAAATATTTTCCTTTTGAATTGTTCTCAACAAGTTTGCTAGCAATAGTAAAACTTCTCAACTTATCCAATAATTGTGCATTTTCAATATCTTGCTTTACTTCTTTTACAAATTCATCATCTATCTTTTTTTCTTCTAAACTGATAAATAATTTACTAATTTTTTTAAAAATATTTAAATATTTCTTATTTCCAAGACTTTGCTTTAAAAGCTGGTTTGAAAATGTCCCAGTTACCTCTACTGCTGTTGCCCAAGCGTGCTGTAGTCGCGTTCTTATTTGTATCTCTACTCTACATTGTTTTCTTAATTCTATGCCTTTATCATATTTATATACCATGTGAATACTTCTATAGCCACTATCTGCAGGTGTTTCTATATAATTTTTTTCATTTGCAAAAGTAAATTTGAAATTCCTGTGTTTTTCTACTTTTTTGATCTCATCTCTAATTAAATTCGCCTCTTGTATTGTATCAACAACAATTCTCAAACCCCCAATATCTTGCATTCTAGATAATTGCATGTTTTCTTGTATTTCTAGCTTTTTAACAATTGATGGTATTCTTTTTAATCGCTGAGAAACAAGGGCATTAATATTGTGTTTCTTTAATTTTCTATCTATTGTATGTCTAAATAAAGTCATTGGATGTTGATGGATGAGCCTAAAGCCTTTTAATATGTTGTCAGCATCATTTTTAGAAAGATTATTTGACTTTCCAATAAAACAATATCCAGCTTGATTAATTTTCTCTTTAGTTATCATTAAATTAACTCCAAAAACTCAATTTCTGTTTTTACGCCCACTTCTCAAACGCACTTGCAATTTTTTTTTAAATCATGCTTTTGGATTAAGTGATTATACTCGCCTAATAATCTTTCACCAGATTCATCAACTTCGTAAATTTCTTTGTCTGAATTATCTTTACCTGAGTTTTTACCAATCGCCATAAAGATCCTATCGCCTCCACTTCGCAAAATTATAAATAAATACAGCCTATTTTTTTATTGCATTATTCTGAATCAATTCAGGGTATCTTTTAAAATATTAACGGTTTCAGGTCTGGTAAATACAGGCAAGTGTAAAAATTACAAAATATGGTGCGTATTGGCTATTTACTTCTGCCCAATGAGAGGTTAATTTATTTAGTTGGCAAACAATCAACACTCTATTGGGCAACAATACCAGACACATTAATTATTAGATGACACCTTAAGCTTCTTTATTTTTTTAACCTAGCGTAATTTTTACAACCAATTGCACCCTTCAAATCACACGCCTTTTGATAAAACTCTACTGCTTTGGGATCATCTTGTTTAACACTTACTTGTATAAATTAATCACCTCTAATGTCGTATTTTTGTAAAAATAGATGTTTTTTCTGTTATCATAATCGTTAATATTGATAAATTAAAGCTATGTGAGAAATGTTTTATCTCTTAATCGTATATTAAGTAGATGTCTTTTTTCATTTCAAAAAAAAGATAAAAACACACTGACTTTATATAGTTCTTACTTTGATACAGCATATTGGGGAAATGTTTTCTTATACTAAAATATGGGATGAGGGATAAATTATGAAAACAATTATTAAGAAAGATGGTGATGGTTATTTAGCCAAAGTAAAAGGGCATCAAAATTTATTTGCATTTGCTTATTCTGAGAAAGAAGCAATTATGGAATTAAAAAATGTCGTTGAGATGATTATGGATTATCATCTTGAACAAGCAAATGATGAAAGAATTATCAAAAATGAGTTAACTCATGCGGTAGAAGAGTATACCGTTCAAGTATAGAGAATTTGAAAGAAAATTAACAAACTTGGATATAGGGTTGTGCGTCAAAAAGGATCGCATGTTATATTTTCAAATGGAAAAAATACATTTCCAGTGCCAAATCACGGATCAAAAGATATTTCTCCTAGCGTTGAAAGCCAGTTATTGAAAATACTAAACTTAACAATCAATAAATTTAGAAAAATCAAGTAGAGCACCTAACAAATCATTTTAGCCGAGTGCTAATGTATTGGCTGAATTCTAACGATAGGCGTTTTTTTGGCTTAAAATTATGGCTCAAAAGAACACTTAATTTCATCAAAGCCAAAGCCTCGAGATTGTAAAAAGCGTTGTTGTTTGGCTTTTTCTTTGTAGTTACTTGGGGTTGCTTCGCTGTATTTTGATATTCTAACTTCTTTTGCTAGGGTGAAAAAATCATATGCAGATAAATCAAAATTTTCAATGCCTCGTTGTTTTAAATCAATGGCTATTTTGATTGGGCCTTTGCCTTGGTTAAAACGCATTTGAATAAATTCATTGGTAAAGCGTTCATCAGATTGATGATTTTGATTTTTAAGTTTTTCTAGTGCTTGTTCTATTGTGTCTTCTTCATAGTATTGTGCAAGTTTTCTGGTGAGTTCAAAATAAGAATGCTCGCGTTTAGCGAGCATTTTTAATGCGCTGTTATAGGCTGAGTTATTCAGAATCTACTTCCTGATTTAAATCGTCATCTTTTGCCATAAGTTTGTCGCGAATTTGCCCTTCAATTGTTTGGCTGAGTTCGATGTTTTGTTTGAGATAGTCTCTGGCATTGTCTTTGCCTTGTCCAATTCTCTCACTGCCAACGCTATACCATGCACCTGCTTTTTCCACAAATCCGTATTTTACGCCCAAATCAATAATTTCACTTTCACGAGAGATGCCTTCGTTGTAAAGGATTTGAAATTCTGCTTGTTTGAATGGGGGTGCTACTTTGTTTTTCAATACTTTAACACGGGTTTCGTTGCCTAAGATTTCATCACCTTTTTTGATTGCACCGATACGGCGGATGTCTAAACGCACTGAGGCATAAAATTTTAGTGCATTGCCCCCTGTGGTGGTCTCGGGATTGCCAAACATAACGCCAATTTTCATTCGTAATTGGTTAATAAAAATCACCATAGTATTGGTTTTTTTAATATTAGAAGTAAGTTTTCTCAACGCTTGAGACATTAAACGCGCTTGCAAACCCATATGTGATGCACCCATCTCGCCTTCAATTTCAGCCTTTGGTGTCAATGCAGCTACCGAATCTACTACCACAATATCAACGCCGCCTGAGCGGACTAACATATCGGTAATTTCTAATGCTTGTTCGCCTGTGTCGGGTTGGGAAATTAATAATTCATCTGTGTTAACGCCAAGTTTTTTAGCGTATTGGGGATCTAATGCATGCTCTGCGTCAATAAATGCTGCGGTGCCGCCAAGTTTTTGCATTTCTGCAATAACATGCAAGGTTAAAGTAGTTTTTCCAGATGACTCGGGGCCATAAATCTCAACCACACGCCCACGAGGTAATCCGCCAATGCCGAGTGCAATATCCAAACTCAAACTACCGGTAGAAACTGCCTCAATATCCGCTTGTGCCCCTTCATCGCCCAAAAACATAACAGAGCCTTTGCCGAACTGCTTGTCAATTTGCGCTAATGCGGCTTTTAGGGCTTGTTTTTTCTGCTCGTCCACAGTGTTTCTCCTTAGGTAAAATAGGATTTAATTTTACGAGCAATTATAACTATTGTGGCAACTTTTTCAGAAAATGATACATATTATATGTCGCTAGCACTCAAACTGGCACACAAGGGTCAATATGGAGTGAGATCCAATCCTATGGTGGGTTGCATTATTACTAAAAATAATGACATTATTGCTCAAGGTTATCACCAAAATTTTGGCGAACCCCATGCAGAAATTAATGCACTGACGCAAATCAATCATCAGGCAAACGATACTACTTTATATGTAACCTTAGAGCCATGTGCTCATCAAGGTAAAACACCGCCATGTGCACAAGCTCTTATTAATGCAGGTGTGAAAAAAGTGATTATCGCCTCACTTGACCCCAATCCCTTAGTCGGTGGCAAGGGGGTAACAATGCTGGAAAATGCTGGCATTGAAGTTGTCATTGGACTGCTTGAAAATGAAGCCAAGCAACTTAATCGTGCTTTTATAAAACGCATGAAAACTGGGCTGCCTTTTGTTACTTGTAAAATTGCCATGAGTTTAGATGGAAAAACTGCCATGGCATCTGGGGAAAGCAAATGGATTACAGGAGAATCGGCAAGACTTGATGTGCAAAAATTACGCGCTAACAATCAAGCAATTATGACGGGTTCTGGCACAATATTGGCAGACAATCCATTAATGACGGTGCGACTTGATAATATTGACAATACGCCACTTCGTGTGGTGGTGGATGGCAAAAATCAAATAACTAACGCGCGTCTTAATATTTTTTCAGAGGATGCGAACACGCAAGTTTTTAATTCGGAAAATACCAAAATCAATGACACTGGAAAATTAGATTTAAACGACATTCTTTCACAATTAGCTGCACAAGATATTAACAGTGTTTTGCTTGAAGCAGGGCCCAGTTTAATTGGTGCTATGGTAACAGCGAGGTTGATTGATGAATTTATCATCTACACAGCACCTATATTAATGGGCAGTGATGCTAATTCTATGATGAACCTCTCCATTCAAAAAATGAATAATAAGTTAGAACTTAACATTCAAGACATTAGAATGGTCGGTGAAGACATTAAAATAACCGCAACGCTAAAATGACATTAACCAATAAAAACATTATTCTTGGTATAAGTGGCTCAATTGCCGCTTACAAAGCACCTGATATTGTGCGTCGATTACAAGACCTAGGGGCTGAGGTGCGTGTTGTGTTAACGCAAAATGGTGCACAATTTGTAACGGAATTATCACTACAGGTAACTTCTAAAAACAAAGTGTATCGTAATTTATGGGATAAAGAAATGGCGTTGTCTATGGGGCATATTGAATTGGCAAAATGGGCAGATGCTATTTTAATCGCCCCTGCTAGTGCTAATACAATAGCCAATTTGACCTCAGGTAAGGCAAGCGATTTACTCGGTAATATTATTTTAGCAAGCAATTGCCCAGTCTTAATTGCACCCGCTATGAATCAACAAATGTATGCTACTGATAGCGTGCAAGCAAATTTAAAAACCTTGTTGAAACGCCAAATAACCATCATTCAACCTGAAAATGGCAAACAAGCCTGTGGCGATATTGGCGAAGGTCGTTTGGCTGATTCCACTGATATCGCCCAACAAGTTGGTGCACTTTTTCAAAGCACCAAACTGAGTGGCAAAAAAGTATTAATCACTTTAGGGGCAACCATTGAAGCCATTGACCCCATTAGATATTTGTCTAACCATTCTAGTGGAAAAATGGGGTCGGCACTTGCCGATGCTTGCATTGCAGCGGGTGCAAAAGTAACCCTTGTATATGGCAATATCAGCGTTTCTCTCAACCCAAAAGCCAATGCAATTTCAGCAACAAGTGCTGAAACAATGCACCAAACAGTAATGGCAAATATTGCCGCACAAGATTTTTTTATTGCCTGTGCCGCAGTGAGTGATTATCGTGTCAAAAATATTGAAAAAAATAAAATTAAAAAATCCAATCAAAACCTCATTTTAGAGTTAATACCTACAGCAGATATTTTAAAAGATGTGTGTCAATTAACACAAAAACCCATTTGCATTGGCTTTGCCGCAGAGACGCAAAATTTAACTGAAAATGCTAAAAATAAGTTAAAAAATAAGGGGTGCGATGCTATTATTCTAAACGATGTTTCTAATGCTGATTTTGGCTTTAAAAGTGATGAAAATGAAGTGATATTTTTAACCTTAAAAAGTAGCCTAAAAATCGAAAAAAATAGCAAGCAAAAGATTGCTCAAAAGATTGTTGAAATACTGGGTAAAAAATTTTTATGAACAATCAAAAACCTTGTTAAATCAACACTCAATAGAGTTACCCACAAAACTGTGGATAACTCTGTTAATATCTTCATAAAAACAAGAGAAAGTATTGTTATATTGCACTTTCTTATGGTTTTGAATGAAAAGTAATCATATATTTTTTTTAATTAAAAATCAATAACTTATAAAAAGTTTATAAATATAATTTTATTCAATCATGAGACAATTTAACTTTTATTTTATTATGGGGGAAAACTTTTACTGTTTCACGCATTAAAACAAGTGTTTCACAGTATATTAGAAAACAATAAACTCATTTAATTCTAACTTAATTATGCTACAATTTTATTCCCCCTATTTATGTTTATTTATGCCTTAAATTTTCTCTTTGGAATTCTGCTGTTTTCGCTGAAAAACACACTGTTAATCACGGTGCTAGAATGGTTGGTATTTTCTGCCATAATTTTAACGATTTTCATCAGTTTTAAGCGTTACAAAGTCATTGCCTTGAGTTTGGTTTTTTTCTTGCTTGGTTTCGCTTGGATGGGGTTTATATCGGCACAAATCCTAAATACACAAATCAAAGAATCTTACCTCGATAAACCAATTTTAGTTACTGGAAAAATTGTCGAATTACCTAAAAAAACCAGTCGAAATACTAAATTCATCTTTAAGGCACACGCCCCTTTTAAAGGAAAATTAAAACTGACTTGGTATAATTATTATAGCGATACTTCTACGCCTAATTTACACACAGGCGATTCTTGGCAATTGCTAATAAAAATTAAACACAATAATGGTTATCAAAATCTAAGTGGTTTTGATTATGAAAAATGGTTGTTTTACAAACGCATTAATGCCACTGGATATGTGCGAACTTCACCCTCTAATCAGCGTATTGATAATGCCAATCAAACCCTATCAATAGACCAAATTAGGCAAACTATCCGTTACTCTTTGTCTACTGTTCTTGAGCAACAAGAATTCGGTGGCGTTATTAATGCACTGATTATCGGCGACCGTTCTTTGATTTCCACCAAGCATTGGGCGTTATTTCAAGCCACTAACACCACGCATTTAAGTGTTATTTCTGGCTTGCACATTGGGCTTATTTCTGGTCTTGTGTTCTTATTGGTGCAATTTTTATGGCGTTACTCTTTACGCTTGAGTCTGATTATACCTGCACCGATTGTTGCTGCATTTTTTGGGCTTGGGTCTGCATTTTTATACACATTGATTGCTGGATTCTCTATCCCAACAGGTCGTGCTTTTATTATGGCAAGCGTGCTTTTTCTTTCCATTATCTTTAAACGACACCACAATATTTGGCAATTATATGGCATAGCATTGTTTTTGGTGTTGCTCAATAACCCACTGAGTGTTTTAAGTGTTGGGTTTTGGCTGTCCTTTTATGTGGTTGCAGTTATTATTTATGGCAGCAAACAACATCAAGAAAAATCTTGGCTTTATCGTCTCATCTACCTACAATTACTCATTAATTTTGCCACATTACCCCTTACTATTTGGTTCTTCTCAACAAGTTCTATAGCCTCCCCCATTGCCAACTTACTTGCCATTCCAGTATTCAGTTTCGCCGTCATCCCACTGTCTCTAATAGGGGCGTTATTACACTTTACTGGGCTAGATTTGGTAGCGGAAATGGTTTTTTCAATTGCCAATCAAGCCTTAGTTTATTTAGCAATAATATTAGAACAATTGCAACAATTTGAATTTAATCAATGGCATTATTCACAGACTTCATTAGTTGATTTAACCTTCTTTATACTGGCAATTTTTATCGCCCTATCGCCTAAAGGGCTAAAATTACGCTGGCTATCCGCCCCCATTTTAGGGCTACTATTCTTAACGCCAAACCACCCAATAAAACACAACTCAATGCTAGTAACTACACTTGATGTTGGGCAAGGGTTGGCTCATGTTGTCCAAACCAGTAACCATATTTTATTGTTTGACACAGGGGCAAAATACGCTTCTGGTTTCAATCTTGGTGATAGCGTCATCACCCCATATCTTCGTGCAAAGCACATTCAGCGTTTAGACAAAGTGATTATTTCCCACTCTGATAATGATCACATTGGCGGCTTAAACAATATTTTACAAAATTTCGATATCACTGAGATACTCAGCTCCACACCTGAAAAAATTCAAGCAAAAGTTACAAAATGCCAAACAGGTCAAAGCTGGATATGGGATGGCGTGCTATTCGAAATCCTCAGCCCCCACAAAAAATATAAACTCACAGGCAATAACGCCTCCTGCGTCTTAAAAGTCTCCAATAAAAAACACAGTATCTTACTCACTGGCGACATTGAAAAAGAAACTGAACGCTATCTCGCACAAAACTTTAAAGAAAAACTCAAAAGCACCGTCCTAATCTCACCACACCACGGTAGCAAAACTTCCTCCTCCCAAGTATTCTTAAAAGCCGTATCCCCAACCCTAGTTGTCATCTCCAGTGGCTTTAAAAATCGCTTCCACCATCCCAATAAAACAATTATGCAACGCTACAAAACTAACAATATTAAGGTCCTGCAAACTCAATGCTCTGGACAAATTGGTATCCTATTTAACCACACCATAAACATAACAGAATATCGTAAAGACTCTGCACGCTATTACCTACGCCAATGTAATCAAAAATAACATTGCCTAACGCTTTTTTTCTACCTTGTAAGTATTCTCGTTTCCATGCACAACATAAAAATAAAGATAGTGGTATAAAGTAGGGATTTGTAACTGAGCCAGACTTTAACACTAAGAAGGGTTACAAACCCTTCCCTACTTGTAGAAATGAATGAAAAAAGGAAGGGATACAAATGCCTTTACTTCTTTATCTAAGTTTATTTTTGTTCCCACGCATAGTGGGAACGGGGCGTGCAATTGTAATGGCAAATGATTTATTTAATTATTTCACGCATTTATTGAATAATTAACCTACCTTCTGTTATCATATTTTGCTAAAATCCAATCAGAATTGCATGCAATTTAGTTTTTAATCCTTATCTTATTAAAAGGCAAGGGTTATTTTTAATATCACAATAGGGAAATATGTCCTTATAACAGTTCACTATAAAAAGAAAAAATTATGGAAGAAAAAGATCAGAGTTCTTTAGAAGAAAATATTGAGAATGAATTAGTTTTGGCAAGTCGCTGGAGTAGATTATGGGCTTCACTACTAGATGCACTAATCATACTAATTATTGCCATGCCCATAATATACTTTACAAATGGTTTTGATAATATTTTTAAAGGCACCATACCAGCTACTTATGTTTTATTTTTGGTTGTCATTCAGATTGTAGTTTTTATAGCCTTAAATGGAAAATTACTTTTAAATAAAGGGCAAACAATTGGAAAAATGGTTTTAAATATAAAAATAGTAACACTAACAGGTGAACTTCCAAGCGTTAAACAGCATCTTATAAAAAGATTTGGAGTTTACCTCCTAACAAGTCAAATTCCCTTTATTGGACAATTTCTCTCAATGATTAATGTTTTGATGATCTTTGGAAAGAAAAAACGCTGTGCCCATGATTATTTTGCAGGCACAATGGTCGTCAATTGCTAACAAATCATTCAAGTATTCGTTCGCTAAGTCATATAATTTAAACATTAAATCTTACACCATCAAAGCAGCACACTATCCCAAGATCAATACGACTATTGCCAACCGATTAAAGTCATTGTGCAATAAGAGTTTAACAATAACCAGCACTTAAAGCCTCTGAGTAATTGGATTTTTTAAGTGAATATCTAAGGAATAAAATGAAAAATTTAATAATAAGTATGTCATTGTTGGTGCTATTAGGTTTGCTACCAGCCTTTGTTAATGCAGACTCAGTGGCAAATGAGTGTAATACAGGTTCTGAATGTGCCAATTTTGGGTATAAATACTACATAGGCGAAGGTGTTAAACAAAATGATTTCAAAGCAGTAGAGTTTTACCAAAAGGCGTGTGGTTTGGATTATGGTGGAGGTTGTTCTAATCTTGGGGTTTCGTATGAATATGGCGAAGGTGTTAGAAAGAGTGGCATTAAAGCCTTAGAGTATTACGGCAAAGCTTGTGACTTGAAAAGTGTAATTGGCTGTAAAAATTACGCTAGGTTAAAAAAATAAAGGGGCTTGAGGTGTTATCTGATAGTTAGTAATTAATGCGACTGGTATTATTGCCTAATAAGATGTTGATTGTTTCTACTAATTGTTGATTTGGGGCGATGGAGTATTCGCTATTTAATAACATAACGCCTCGGGATTGTTTGACTTGATAATACAATCTTACTGGGCACTGTCCTTGATTTTGTTTCAGTATGGTGGAGAGTTTTTCAAACAATTCTATGTGTTGATTGTTGAGTGATATATCAAAACTTTTGGCGTATTTTTCTTTTATTATGTCGATGTTTTCAACTTTATTAACGACCAATTGCCATCCGTCGCGGTAATCATCTTTTTCAATTGTTCCAGAGACGATGGCAACGGAATCGACATTTAATTGCTCGCTGGTGCCTTCTGTTTCTAGTGTTTTGGAGAAGATAACGGCGTTTAGTGTAACTTGACCATCTTCAAGGACGATGGATGCCATTTGATTGCCTTTTCTTGTGGTTCGGTAATGCACTTCGGAGATAAGTGCTAGCACTCGTGCCTCTTTGTTGTTTCTAAAGGTAAGGTTTTTGGGTAGTGTTGCAGAGAGGGATTGCATATCATTTTTATGTTCATCTGTGGGGTGTTGATAAAAATAATAGCCCATAACGATTTTTTCAAGTTGCAAGGTTTTTCTGAATGAAAAAGAGGGGGTTGAATCATATTTTTCTTCATATTCCTGACAACCTTGTGCTTCGGAAAATAAGCCACTTTGTCCACTTAAACGGTCATTTTGTCGTTGCTCTGCTTGTCTCATTGCACTTGGGTAAGTTTGAATTAGAACCGCCCTATCAATGCCAAATTTATCTAAAGCGCCACTATAAATTAACGCTTCAAGGGCGCGTTTGTTGAGTGTTCTTTTTTCTATACGCATACAGAAATCAAATAAATTTTGATACTCGCCATATGCTTCACGCTCGGTAACTAGCACTTCGATTAAGGATTCACCCACCCCTTTAATTGCACCTAAGCCGTAGAGAATAGTTTTGTCATCTTTGATGCTAAATTCATATAAGGATTCATTGACATTGGGGCCTTCAATAGTGAGTGTCATTGTTCTAATTTCGTTCACAGTAAAGCTGACTCTGTCTGTGTCATCCATCATTCTTGAAAGGACGGATGCCATAAAGGCGGCGGGATAATGTGATTTTAGCCATGCGGTTTGATAGGAGACATAAGCATATGCTACTGAGTGAGATTTGTTAAAACCATAGCCTGAAAACTTATCAATTAAATCAAAAATTTTATTGGCTTTTTTCTCATTAATGTCATTTTTTGATGCACCTTCAACAAATACACTGCGTTGTGCGTCCATCTCGGAGGCAATTTTTTTGCCCATTGCACGGCGAAGTAAATCTGCACCACCTAGTGAATACCCTGCCATTACTTGGGCGGATTGCATTACTTGTTCTTGGTATAAAAATACGCCGTTGGTGGGTGCTAAAATCCCTTCTAGCATTGGATGTGGGTATTTCACTTTTTGGGTGCCATGCTTGACATTAATATAATCATCTACCATACCTGCATCTAGTGGACCGGGGCGATACAGGGCGAGCATTGCAACGATATCTTCAAAAGAATCCGCTTGTAATTTTTTTAAATAACCTCGCATTCCATCTGATTCTAATTGGAAAATACCAGTAGTATCGCAAGCTTGTAATAACTCATACACTGCTTCATCATCAAGTGGCAAGGCATTGATATCAATCAATTCTTCGCTCAATCCTTTGGCGTGAATAAGTTTTACGGTTTTATCAATTACCGTTAGATTTGACAAACCTAAGAAATCAAATTTAACCAGTCCAACTGCTTCAACATCTTTCATATCGAATTGTGAAACCACGCCATCTTCATCGCTGGCTTTGTAAGTTGGACAGAAGTCGCTAATTTTACTTGGTGCAATTAGCACGCCACCTGCGTGTGTGCCTACATTTCGCACTAGACCTTCTAGTTTCAAGGACAAATCAAGTAAGGCAGTAACACTTTCCTCGGAATCGTATCTTTGTTTCAATTCTTCTGAGAACCATTTGTCTTTATTCTCTTGAGAATCGCTTTCTTCAAAACGCCCTAGTGCGCGTGACAAATTGATTTTTAAATCATTGGGTATAGATTTTGAAATACGATCACTAAAACCATAAGGATGCCCCAAAACACGCCCCACATCACGCACCACGCCTTTGGCCGCCATTGTGCCGTAAGTAATAATTTGAGAAACTTTTTCAGCACCATATTTTTTAGACACATAATCAATAACTTCATCACGCCTATCGGTGCAAAAATCCACATCAAAATCTGGCATAGAAACCCGCTCAGGATTTAAAAAACGCTCAAATAACAACTCGTGTTTAATCGGGTCAACATTAGTAATACCCAATACATACGCTACCAATGAGCCTGCACCAGAGCCACGACCGGGGCCTACTGGTATGTCGTTGTCTTTAGACCAGCGAATGAAATCAGCAACAATTAAGAAATAGCCGGAAAAATCCATTTTATTAATTACCGAAAGTTCAAATGTTAATCGCTCATCATAAACTTTTCTATCAACATCAAGCCCTATTAAGCGCTTCTTTAAACCAGTTTCAGATTCTTGAGAAAAGAATTCCGCCATACTCAGACCCTCAGGCACGGGGAAATTTGGCAAATAGTTCTTTTTATTCAGCTCAAAATGCACATTGCAACGCTTGGCAATTTCAACACTATTGGCAATAACCTCGGGCAAGTCGGAAAACAATGTGTTCATTTCCTCACCAGACTTTAAATACTGGTCATCACAATAATGTTTTTCACGCCGTGCATCATCTAACAAACCACCTTGGGAAATGCAAATACGCGCCTCATGAGCCTCAAATTCATCCTTTTCCAAAAACTCTACATTGTTAGTTGCTACCATGGGGATATCAAGTGCCAAACCCAATTCAATACAAAGGTGTAAGTGCTGTTCATCGTGAATACGATTAGTGCGTTGCAAGCCTAGATAAAACCGGTCGCCGAACATCTGTTGCCAAGCAATCGCCTTTTCTTGTGCCTCAGATATTTGATTTCCAATCAATGCCTGAGCCACATTACTATGCACAGGTAAGGCTATCATTATCAAGCCTTGATTGTATTGCTGTAATTGCTCAAAGCTGATGCTTGCACCCTCCATACCTTGCCCTCCTTGATAAGACAAAGAGATTAATTCAGATAGATTTAAATAGCCTTGTTTGTCTTGGCATAAGAGCAATAAAGAGGAATTTTTCTGCTCTTCTTGAAGGGTAATTTCAGCACCAAAAATAGGTTTAATGCCAGAACCTTTGGCTGCCTTATAAAATTTAATGGCAGCAAATAAATTGTTCTTATCAGTTAATGCAATCGCATTTAAGCCTAAATTTTTCGCCTGAGTAACCAATTTAGGTATGCGAATCAAACTGTTTTCAACAGAATATTCGCTATGGCAATGAAGGTGAACAAATTCAGTGGTAGGCATCTGATAATACTAAAATATAAGGTAATTTAAGTTGTATTTTACAACTAAAAAAATATTAATAGAGAGCAAAACATATTTCAACAAAATTTTAAAACAAAGGATAATCTCTTGTTTTTTCAATATATTACTGGTAATTAGTTATTAATGTGCCGTTTAGTTTTAGAGAGAATTCTAACCATAAGATTGAGGAGGGAAATATTTAAGCTTTATTGATTGATAATATGTGAGGCCCAATTAGAATTTTGTTTAAAAAAAATATGAAATCCAGTAGAAAAACTACCTATATTAAATTGATGCTTTTTCGCCAAAACAGATAAACTGTTCCAATAAAGCAAACCAATATATCCATTTTAAAGTGACAAACTCAAGGCAAGAATGAGGAAAACATAATTGCCGAACCATAATAAATAATGATTTAATAGAAGTTGGCAAAGTATTTAGTTTATTTACAACACATAAAGGCTTCACAAAGCATTAGAAATACACCTTTACAGAATTGCACGAGTAGCAAAATATTATATATTCAGAGGATTGATTTTTTGATAATGGTATAATTTTTTTAGATATGTTACCTATG
>NZ_CAHJWD020000040.1 GCF_903642095.1 Bathymodiolus brooksi thiotrophic gill symbiont
TTATATTGTTATTAAGTTGATTAATATTGAAGTCTCCTGTCAAAATTATATCATAGTTACAATTTAGAGCTAGATCAATAGAATGTTCAATATTTCTCCAGGTTTGCAGATCACTAGTTGGTGGGATATAGAATGTGCCGTACAAGTATTTTTTATTATTTAGCTTTATTTCTAACCATATACACTCAAGACTACCTACATGAAGATCAGGTCTAATTGTACAGTTGACAGTATTCTTAACATATACGATGACACCACCACCTACTTTATTAGATCTATCTCGTCGAAATGGGGGGAATTTATAATCGGGAATTTCCAAACATTGTTGGTCGGTAGATGTATTTTCGTTTAACCAGCTCTCAGTGAACGAAAGTATATCGTGGCAAGAATACTCAGCTGAGATCATATCTATCTTAGATACAATACTTTGAATATTTAGATGAAGGAATGAAAATGTATTGTTTATGAGCTCGCTTACTGCAGATATATTATCTAAATCACTGCTAGAACTACTAGAGATGTCCGAATCAAACGGACCTGGATTAATTTCAATTCCCGATATAATTAACAAAATGCAAAGAACAATGAAGAAATTGAGACATTTAAGAACAAAAATGCTGTTATTAGTTTTCACCTGTAACTTGTGTATTTCAGGACAGCAAAGTGATTTATTTACCTTGCTTGTATTTTTTCTGGTCTCTGCTGCTTTGCAAAAGAAATGCACTAATATTAATAATGGTGTAATTTTGGTTCCGTACAACAAAAGTAGATTAAAACAAGCAATATCAGTAATGCTTAACAGCTTACATTTTTTCACAGAGCGTGCAACAGTGTAATACTTACCGATGCTTTCTCTATATTGATCTACTTCGATACCCATCAGGTTATACCAGTGTTTTGAATGTATAGGGAAGAAAGGCAATCGGTAAATAAATAAAGTAGCCTAAAGAAAACAGCACGATTCATCAGCAGTACCTTAAAAATGTGCAAAAGGAATTTACAAAAAACACCACGTTCGTGGTGAAAGGTGCGATGCAAAACTAAAGTGCGAATTAAATAAAGAAATATGTAGACAATAAACATGGGAAAATAGGAGGAGGTATATGGAGGGGTTTATTTATATGATACTAAACACATCATGATAAATATCTAGTATTTCTATATTATATTGAATGAAACGGGTGAATCAATATTATATTTAGAACAAATAAAGTTTAATTATATGTGCGTTCCAAGCTAATTGTACCACAGTGATAATTGGGGGAAAGATTTAGCGGCAATGTTTTTTTTTAACTTATTTACTAAGTTATAATCCAATTGAATGCAAAACAATATATATATATATTTGTGACAGCTCTAAAATCCAATTCTAACAC
>NZ_CAHJWD020000041.1 GCF_903642095.1 Bathymodiolus brooksi thiotrophic gill symbiont
TGATATTGTAAATAGTGTTTGCTTTTTAGATATGCATAGCTTGCCACGTAAAAGAAACAGCAGAGATAAAACCAGAAATAACTTTGGTAAATTATTATTGGATTTTTGTAAATCAAATGATTTTTTCATTCTAAATGGACGTTTAAATGGGGATGTAGAGGGAAAATTAACATGTAAAGGTGCGAGTGTTGTCGACTATTGTTTATGTAATGTAAATATCCTGTCAAATTTTGTTAGGCTAAATGTATTAGAATTCTCTAAATTATATTCAGACGCACACTCACCAATTTCCGTTTCAATTAAAGTAAACGAAAAAACGAATAATGCGGCAGAATCTCGTAACCAATCTAATAAAGAGGAAGTAATAAACAAGTGGGACCCAGAAAAATTGCAAGAATTCATTGAAAATATAGAAACAGTGAAAGTAATTGATCTAGAAAATAAACTGATTAACTCAAATAATGATAACACATGTAAGCAGTCTATTAACCAGTATGTACATGACCTATCAGAAATATTTGTAGACTCGGCCAAGAAAACTTTGGGTACACGTACTACAAAAAACTCTAAGCAACAAATAAATAACAGTAAAACTCATAAACCATGGTTTACTGTGCAATGTAAATTTCAAAGACAAAATTATAGAAAATTGAAAAGAAAATACAAAAGGTATAAGACAGAAGCAGTTAAAAATGAGTTAGCTGCAGCGGAAAGACAGTATAAAAGAACACTTGATACAAGTATGTCACGACATAGAAAAGACATGCAAAATAAACTTAAAACTATGCGCACAAAAAATCCAAAAGAATTTTGGAAAATTTTAAATAAAAGTAAAAGAAAAGAACAACCAGACATCCCAGTTGATACTTTTTTCGAATTTTATAAGGAATTAAACCAGAAACCTAATCAAAAAGATACGCCAAACTTACCTGAACCAGAAGTTCAGGAAACAAATCAAATAAATGAAGAAATTAATAAGTATATCGACAAAAATGAGATTTTGAATTGTATAAAAAAGTTAAAATGTAATAAAGCTAGCGGAGAAGATTATATTACAAACGAGTATATTAAAGCTACCGCGACCCAGTTTATTAACATATACGAGAAGTTATTTAACGTTATATTTGATACAGGTATTATCCCTGATATATGGTTAATTGGAAGCATTAAACCTATATTCAAAAACAAAGGAAATAAATATGACCCAAACAATTTTCGACCAATAACCATATTAAGCTGCCTAGGTAAACTTTTCACATCTATATTGAACGATAGACTAAATACATTCTCAGAAGAATTTAAGGTATTAAACGAAAGCCAGTGTGGATTCCGTAAACAATACTCCACTATTGATAGTATATTTATCCTTTATTCCTTCTTCGAATGTCTCAAAAGTAAAAATAAAAAATTATTTTGTGCTTTCGTGGACTTTGAAAAAGCGTTCGACAAAGTCTGGCGTGAAGCATTATGGTACAAACTTTTATTGAACAATATCAATGGTAAAATGTATCGTTTGATATTAAATATGTATGATAACATTAAATCATGTGTAGTATATAACAATTGTAAATCTGATTTCTTTAGGTGTGAAAACGGTGTTAGACAGGGTGAGAACTTATCCCCGTTTTTGTTTTCAATTTTTCTAAATGATTTAGAATCTTATCTGCAGTCAAAAGATGTCAGTGGGTTGACAACATTGTCTGAAGAAATTGAAAACCAGTTAAATGTATATCTGAAACTTTTCGTTATACTGTACGCCGACGATACAGTGATAATGTCGGAAACCAAAGAGGATCTTCAGAAACAACTTGATGTCTTTTCTGAATATTGTAAGTTTTGGCAACTTAAAGTTAATGTCGAAAAAACTAAAATTTTGGTTTTTTCTAGAGGGAGGCTTCCAAATAATCTTACATTCACATTTAATGAAATGGAAATTGGAATAGTGTCTGAATTTAATTATCTGGGTGTTTTACTTTCAAAATCTGGGAACTTTTCAATGGCAAAAAAAGCTCAAGTAGAGAAAGCCACAAAAGCAATGTTCGAAGTTTTAAAAAGAGGAAAAATACATAACCTATCAATTCAGTGCCAGTTAGACTTATTTGATAAAATAATAAAACCTATTTTATTGTATGGGTGTGAAGTTTGGGGGTTTTCAAAAAACGAAATTATAGAAAGGGTACACTTGCGATTTTGTAAACTATTACTTAATTTTAAAACTTCCACACCAAGTTACATGGTTTATGGGGAACTAGGTAGATATCCCCTAGACATTGATATAAAAGTTAGAACAATATCTTTTTGGGCTAAACTAATCAGTGGAAAGCAAACAAAACTATCTGCTATCATTTATAAATGTATGTATAATATGTTGCGAGTGAGAGATAGAAACTTTATGTGGTTGAAATATGTAAAACATATATTGTGTAATTGTGGTTTTAATTATATTTGGGAGTCACAAACTTTTATTAATGAATTGTGGTTGAAACACTCAATTAAACAAAATCTCACTGATCAATATCTCCAAACGTGGCTTTCTTCAGTAAACGATTCTCCGAAGGCACTGAATTACAGAATATATAAAGATAATTTGGTTTTCGAAAACTACTTAAATATTTTAAATGATAAGGATAATTTGACATTAAGTAAATTTAGAACAACAAACCATAAGTTACCAGTCGAAAATGGTAGATGGAAAAACATAGCCAGAGAGAATAGAATATGTCCCTTATGTAATAATGGAGAAATTGGAGATGAATTTCATTATCTATTTAAATGTCAGTATTTCGGCAATCAAAGAAAAATTTATATAAAGAAAAACATTCGTATAAATCCAAACATAATAAAGTTCAAACTATTAATGACATCAACTTCAAAAATAGAACTCCAAAAATTATGTCGTTTTGTCAGAATTATTAATAAAGGTGTGTCGACTCCCGGTTAACCTCTTGTTATGACCTGTCTGTATATATTGTAAATAGTGTACATATTTTCATATCTCTATACCTGTATGTATTATGGTTTAAGAGAAATAAAGAATCTTAATCTTAGATCACTAAATGGGAAATGATTAATCCGAGTACCAAAC
>NZ_CAHJWD020000042.1 GCF_903642095.1 Bathymodiolus brooksi thiotrophic gill symbiont
CACGACCACCAAGTCCTAATCCAAACCGAATCCGACGAGAATGTTAAAAACAGCACCTTTAAACTCGCCTCCAAACATCCCACACAAACCACCATCGTGCAAATGCAAAAAGACGGCACTTACCGAGTGGTTTACGGATCCAGCCTTAGAGGTATTATAGGCAGAGTCAAAATGGTGGTTGTGGGTTACGGCAGAGAAGAGGGCGATATTCAAACACTGGGAGGTAGAACCGCTGATGAATTAAGTGCAAATATTGCCAAACTCAATCAGGGCTTAAACCCAATTACATCAACAATAGGACGCACCAGCCTTGTAGGTTGCAACTTGGAAAGCGATAATCCTACTGATAATGCCGATAGCCAATACGGTAAACAAGTATTACAAAAACTTCATCAAAGGGGTGTTGGTAGCGACTTAAGTGTTAGAAGCAGTTATGTTGGCATTCAACCAGACGGCACAAAAGTTACTTCGGATACAGGCGTAGACAACTGGAAACACAAAGACAACAAGAACAAAACTATTTATAGTTATGGCAAGGATGACAAAATAGAAAGTAAAGTATATGACAGCAAAGGAGTGCTAGTTAAATACAACGGACAATATTTAGACGGCACAAGATACAAAAGCAATGTCATTGTTCAAAATAGCAACAATTCTACCGTGGTTGAAGCCGCTAACGCCTTATTCAACAAACATCCTAATACCAGCATTATCGTTAAATTTGACCAAAACGGCAACCTTGTTACCCTGAAAGGTGAGGCATACACCCCAACAGGAGACATTCGTGTTAATTTTGTTGATCACGGTGCTGATTTAACTCGAGAAGGTGCACAATCATTAGTAGATAAAGCCAAAATACTACAACAAACCTACAGCAATGATAGCACCAGAATCAAGCGTATAGCTTTGGTTGGGTGTGATACTGATGGTGTTAGTCAAGATTTAACTCGAGACTTTGCCTATATTGCTTATAACGACATACCAGCCCTACAATACACAGAAATTACTGGCAGGACAGGGCAAGTGCAAGTGAATGACGATGGCACTAAGACCATGACGACAGACGGCACTAAAACGATTTACAGTTGGGATAACAACAAAGGAGAAATTGCCCAAAAAACTGAGACGGTTAAACGCTATAGTGATGTTTTAGAAAATCCATTACATGACCTTGATGATCAAATAAAGGAAATAGAAAAATTGCTTGGTAGCGAAAAGTTCCAATCTAGTGAGCATCGTGCTATTTTATCCAGCACTCTTGATGCTTTGCGTGAAGCACAAAAAGATAAATGGAACAACTCTTTTAATGTGTTAGAGCAAGCTAAATCAAATTTTTATACACATTTAGAAAGAAACTCAGGTTCAGAAATTCCAACAGGATTAAACAAGATATATTCTTCTTTAGAAAAGTATACTTCTAAAATCCAAATGTATAGAGCACTTCAATCTTCTCTATATGAACAATGTAGCGAAGCCGAATCATTGGAAATTAATAAAAAAATTGAAAAATTTGAAGATATTCGCAATAAGTTCTTAGAAATTTTAAAAGAAAATCCTAGTATAAAATCGTGGATAGAAGTAGATAAATCGATTGTAGAATGGAGTATTAAATTGCTCAAAACATCCCAAGCTCAACTTGAAAAATGGAGTCAACCTGCAGTAATTATGGACAGCACAGATTCATTTGTAGGATATAAGCATCAAGTTATTGTAACAGTAGAGAATGATCAAACTCAAGCCTTATTAGGCGTTGAACAACGATTAACGGGAAAATACCCACACAATACAACCATTGTTCATATGAACAAAGACAATAATTATGAGGTTGTATACGGACTTAAATTAGATGAAATACCAAAAGGCGATCTTAAGGTTATAATTAATGGGCATGGTGATTCAAATGGAGTTGGGGGTAGGAGCGTTAAGGAAATTGCTGAACATATCAGCACAATAAATAAGGCTACTGGCGACGATTCTGAGATAAAAAAAGTCAGTTTAGTTTCTTGCAATTTAGGAAGTGAATATCCAAAAAAACTGCTACCCATTTTGCAAAAAAAGAACATAAGTAAAGCTCGAGTTAGCACTAGATTGGGTAAGATATTAATTCAACCTAATGGTAGAAAAATTGTGGAACAATCAACAGGAGGCTCCTCTCAAAAATATCGCTCTGGCATACTCAAAGAAACTTACGCTTTGGATGAAAGAGGCGTTGTAGTCCTGGTAGATTCTTACACAGACGAACATTACGATCTTGTTCTTTCTGCTAATGAAGATGGCACACCAAAAATAGAACGGATTTATGGCAATAAGTTAATTAGTGAATTGCAAGGCGAGTTAAAAGTTCATGTCAAGGCTGCAGACTTTGGTAAGGCTAAAGAACTGTTGTATCAGTTTAAAGGGACTCTACCTCCAAGTGCTTCAATGGCACATATCAACATTAAAACACAAAAAAATGACGATTGGTTTGATCAACATGATGTGTTAAAACTGGGACAAAGTTTAGATAATTTAGGTAAAGATTTTGATGCAAGTATTTTGCTATACCCTAATTCTGATAAGGGTCAAGTGCTGATGGCTACTCGTGATAAGAGTTCTGAGGTAGCGATTTTTAAGAGCGGTTTAATGTTTCTTGCAGATCCTAACATGCAAGAAAATATTTTACATCTTAAAGAATATGGAAGTCAAAGCCGGAAAACCTTGATGTATAAAGACGATGTATTTGATTCTAACTTTGCAATAACTATTATTCACGAGACAATAGAAGATATTCCTACAACAGAAGAAACTTTAGAAAACTTAAAGCTTGTATCGGAAGTTACCCAACAACCTATTTCCGATATACTTATTGGAGTACCTGAGGACGCAGATCTCAATCATTACAAGGAACTGGTTGCAGCTTTGTCTGCTAAATATGAAGTTACAGTTGAAGTATGGATGAATTTAGAAGAGGGCATACCTAAAAAACTGCTATCAAAAAACCCTGGTAATTCAAAAACAATTGAACACCTAGCCGAAACCACCCCCCACAAAAACACCCCTCTACAAAACTGGGACACCCTAAGCCAAGAACAAACCACCAAACTAACAGAAGAATCCCAAAAAACCAAACCCAGTTTAGCCAATCACGACCACCAAGTCCTAATCCAAACTGAATCCGACGAGAATGTTAAAAACAGCACCCTTAAACTCGCCTCCAAACACCCCACACAAACCACCATCGTGCAAATGCAAAAAGACGGCACCTACCGAGTGGTTTACGGCTCCGACCTTAGAGATGTTACAGGCAGTGTCAAAATGGTAGTCGTAGGTTACGGCAGAGAAGAGGGCGACACTCAAACAATGGGAGGTAGAACCGCTGATGAATTAAGTGCAAATATCACCAAACTCAATCAAGCATTAACAGGCAATGCAGACATACAGCGTATTAGTATCGTTGGTTGTAATATGGAATCAGACAACCCTACCGATAATAGCGACAGTCAATACGGCAGAAGAATGGTCGAAAAACTCAATCAATCAAACATCAAAGCCCCTGTTGCTGTTAGAAGTAGTTATGTTGCTGTTGATGAAAACGGTAAAAAACTAACTTCAAATACAGGCTCAGGCAATTGGATGCACAAAGACAGTGCAGCCAAAACCATTTACAGTCTTGGTGCAACAGGTGCTGTGATTAGCAGAGTTTATAACGATGAAGGCACTTTGATTAAATACAACGGTAAGCGTTTAAATCAAGATTTGGACAATGACACAAACCCACAAGACACAGGAAATCAACAAACAGAAAGTGATAGGCAAGAACAATCAAGGGTCAATGCAGAAACAGAAGTAACCAAACAAAAATTGAATGATATTGATAAACAACAAACTAAGTTTGCCAATTCAGTTAACCCCAAGGAATCCACACCACTGAGAAACCCTAACACCACCAGCACACCTAGCAACAGTAAAAGTAAAATTGCCACCACTGCTTTTAATATTCAAATTAATATCGGCAATGGCGACCACACCACCTTCTTCGGCGGTTCTACCAATGTAGATGTCAAAGTTGGCAATGGCGGACACTACGCACTTATGTATGGCGATAACAATATTTTTGTCAGCATTGGTGATGCAGATAATACCGATCGTTTTGTCGCCATAGGCGATTATCGTGCATTAGAAGGAGTGCAAGTTTTAATAGGCACTAAAAATGTAGTAGTCAATCACGGCATTAGAAATGACTTAATCATTGCAACAGACCCTTCCTTTCCAATGATTCCATTTGTTAACCCTTTTAACGGCTCAGCCAATATCTTAGGATCCTTACAAGATATGGCAGACATGAGCAACTCTGAACAAAATGCCTTATGGAGTTGGGAAAAAACCAAAAAGTTTGCAACCAGCATGAGTGCTCTAGATGCAACTAGCGATACCGACTATAAGAAAATCTTAATGAGTGGCGGGCAAAACTCAGTATCCGACAGAGGGTTAAAATATGACATAGAAATGACACTCAACAAAAAATCTAATGAATTTATGCAGCGTGAAAGCTTGCGTCAGCAAGCAAAACAAAGCTTCAAAGAAAAAGTTAGTAATTTTAGCTTAAACCTCACAATTGGCGGACAAGGCTCCGACATCCTTATCGGCAACGGTAACTTTAGCTTTATGTTCGGCGACACCTTCTCTTCTGTTTTAGACACCACCGTTGCTTCATTATTCGGCATTATGCAACAAGGATACACCTCAGACGGACAACCCAAAACAACCTTTACTTACACACCAGCTAATGTCAAAACAAAACTGATTAACGGCATTCTCAATGGAATGGCATCCCAAGCAAAAGACACCACCTTTGGCAATATATTAGGTTACGAATACACCAATTTTGGCCGCATCTACAAAACCGCAACACAAAGCCCTGATTTATCAATGTCAGATTTATTAAAAGAACTACTTGGCACTGTATCTGACACCTTTAGCAACTCTATTCAAGCCTTGTCCGAACCAGAACGCATTATTAACGCCCTAAGAAC
>NZ_CAHJWD020000043.1 GCF_903642095.1 Bathymodiolus brooksi thiotrophic gill symbiont
ACAAACCCCCCTGTACCACTGGTAATAGCAGAGAGTTCAATTACTGTACCGTCTGTTTTGCCGAAGATAACATGGGACTTTCCTGCTCTTGATTCAGCTTCAATAGAGCCAACGATCAAATCATCCAAGCCATCGCCGTTAATATCGCCTGCGGTGGAGACTGGAAAGCCACTCTCATCATCCGCATTCTCACCATTAATAACAAACCCCCCTGTGCCACTGGCAATAGCAGAGAGTTCAATTGCTGTGCTGTCTTTTTTGCCGAAGATGATATAGGATTTGCCTGCTTTTTCTTTACTACTTGGATCGGCTCCCCAAGCACCAACAATCAAATCATCCAAGCCATCACCGTTGACATCGCCTGCGTTGGAGACTGAATCGCCACTGCTATCCAGCGTATGCTCACCATTAATAACAAACCCCCCTGTGCCACTGGCAATAGCAGAGAGTTCAATTGCTGTGCTGTCAATTTTACCGAAAATGACATAGGATTTGCCTGAGTCTATTTCACCATTTGAATCGGCTTTCCAAGCACCAACAATCAAATCATCCAAGCCATCACCGTTGACATCACCTGCGTTGGAGACTATGCCACTAACATCACCCGCATTCTCACCGTTGATAGCAAAGCCTTGTACTAAGGTTTTTACTGATACAGTAATGGATCGCTCTGTCTCATTGCCTGCAACATCAGTAGCAACAATGGTAACTGTGTCGTTATGCACTGATGTTTGTATTGCTTTGTAAGTTAGTATTCCAGTGTCAGTAGTAATCGAAAATTTATCGGCATTTGTCCCTTTTATGCGATAAGTAATATCTTCATCTACGGTGCCACCACTAAGGTTAGTTGCTTGAGCATCATAAACAGTAGTTGTAATAGGGGTGTTAATATTAGCATTAACTGCAGTAGATTGCCGTTCAAATATTGGGTCTGTGGTATCTATGACAATAGGCGAAGTATTTTTACTTATATC
>NZ_CAHJWD020000044.1 GCF_903642095.1 Bathymodiolus brooksi thiotrophic gill symbiont
AGTTTAATGGGGTTTGCGGATTTAGGTATATAATTCCCCTTTTTTAACAACTTTAGAGGGTCTCATAGTAATTTATGCGTTAGCAAGAAAGGTTTTTTTTAGTTTTGTGGGTTTTGAAGAAGGGTGTTATGTTTACTAGTAATTTGCACTAAGGTTTGTTTGTTTGTTTAGTTTAATGGATTTAAAATAAGAAAAATTAAATTATGGTCTTGAGTTGCTGAATTTTTATAGTTAGTAGTAAAAAAATAATGTTAGGCATATGTCTTAAACACTCAATATTGAATCAAGTCAATCTCCTTTATTCGCTTCCAAGCATGTCCATAAATTACCTCGTAAGTGGCGGGTAGTTTTCCATCTTGGCGATAAGATTCATACATTTTCATCATTGATTGGAACTTATTTTTACCTGTGAGTGATTTAGAGCGGGTGTTGACGGTTTGTGCACCGATGGCTTTTAGGTCTCTTAATAAATCTGTTACTGTTTGGTAAGTTAGGGTTAGGGTTTCCATTTCCATTATTGGCGATTGAAAGCTATTTTGTAATAATTGATCGCCGATGTCGTGCATATCGATGAATGAGTTAACATGGGTTTGATTGTCAACCACTGCCCAGCTTTTTTTAAGTTCTTTAAGTGTGTCGGGGCCAAAGGTGGAAAATAGTATTAGCCCATCATTTTTAAGTACACGATGACATTCTGAAAACAGTTGATTCAGATTACCACACCATTGCATCATTAAGTTAGAAATGATAATATCTACACAATTGTTTGACAGAGGTAAATGATTGGCATCGGCACACAATTTATTTTTTGTTGGGTTTTTTTTTAGGGCTTCTTGAGCAAAATCTAGGCAGATGATTTTTGAATCTGGAAAGCGTGTTAACAAAGGTTGGGATAGTAAACCTGTGCCTGCACCTAAATCTAAAACAATTTCTGTATTGCCAGCAATCACTTCCAATTTTTCATCAAGACGCTTGGCGATTTCTTTTTGCAAAAAAGCACTTTCGTTATATCGGGAGGATGCTTTATTGAAGGCCGATCTTACTTGAGGCATTGAATGGCTTTATTAGTAATATTGCGCATTAATTTAAAATAGTGTTTAGCGCCCTGTGCTATATCAAAGCCTATGATATCTATATTTTCCGAATTTATATTTAAGTCTTCAATGAGTGAATTGATGCGTTTTTTTGGCACTTCTGTGGTGGCAAGTAGGCATTTCGTTTGTGCATTCTTCATGATTTTTCTGGCCTTAAGCATTTTAAATATGCTCAATCTTTCGCCATGATAACTGGTAATGTTGACTGATTTTTTTAATTGATTGGCATTGGTAAAATAATCAAAAGTATTGGAATAACTTACAATTACTTTGGACTTATAAACGGATAGTTTTTGATTAATCTCTTGTTTGAGTTTGTTCAAATCTTTATTAAATTTGTTTAAATTGGTCGTGTAGTTTGATTGGTTATTAGGGTCAATTTTAATCAATTTCTCAATTAACTTTTTTGCAAATATTTGCATATTATTTACATCTAACCAAAGGTGATAGTTAGTTGCTTCTTGATGTTCACTATGCTCTTGTTCTTCGCCTTCATGTTCTTCATCTTCTTTGTTATGAATAAGAAAAATATTTTCTATATTGCCAATAATGAATTTTTTGTTAGCGCTAAGGTTGTCCATTGCTTTTTTCAATCCACTTTCAAAAATAGGGTGAATAAAAATAGTCAAATCTGCCTGATTTAATAAAGATAATTGAGAAGGTTTTAAATAGGCATGTTCTGGCGATTGATTGGCTGTTAGTAATAATTTTGGTTCTGTTATTCCTTGCGTTAGACTGCTGACAATAGAATGAATAGGTTTAATACTAACCACGATATTAGGCGTTGCCAAGGTATTTGTGGCAAATAACAGTATTGCCATTAAGAGTGAGCGAAAAGTCATAATAATTTAAATTAAAAAGGAAATAATTATACCCCTCAATTTATTTTTGACAAACAAAAATAGCCCGTTTAGGTGCGGGCAAACCTTCAATAGTTAAGTAATCATCATTAGGGTCTAAAAAATCTTTGAGCGATTGTGTATTGTCGCCAATCCAATGTGTAGCTCGCTGCTCTTCGGGTGTGGTTTTTGTTACATCGACCAGTTTTATTTTTTTGAAGCCAACCCTTTTTAGCCAAGTGTGCAGTGTGTTTGTTGATGGTAAACACCAAACATTGCGCATTTTAGCGTAACGGTCTTGAGGAATAATTTGTTCACCCTGTTTTTCGTCAATAATCAAAGTTTCTAAAATTAATTCGCCATCCTCTGCCAACACAGTTTTAAGTTGTTGCAAATGTAATAAATGGTTTTTTTGATGATACAAAACCCCCATTGAAAACACAGTATCAAATAACGGTTTTTCTGGTATTTGTTCTAGTTTGAGTGGTAGAACAAACGCATTTAGCGGGTTATTTATTAAAGTTTGCATTGCTTGGAATTGGTAATTAAATAATAAAAATGGCTCAATTCCCAATGCAATTTCTGCCCCTGCTAGTGCCATTAAATAAGTGAAATAACCATTGCCAGAACCAACATCTAGCACAGTTTTTCCTTTTAGTGGCTGAATATAAGGTAGCACTCTATCCCATTTTAGATCGCCACGCCATTCGCTATCAAGTTGTAAATCACCTATTTGATAGGGGCCTTTACGCCATGGCATTAACAGTTTTAGGGATTGTTGCAGAGCTTCAATATTGTTGTTTTTGGTGTGAATGGTTAAATAAGGTGCTTGATAATCAATGCTACCTTTGGGTTGTTTTTTAATTTCGTTAATGGCGGCTTCCCATTTGGGGATATTGCCATTATTAACAGCCAATGTTTGCTTTGATATACTGAGTAATTCGTCACTTATAGAGGGCAGTTTTGATTGTAGAGATTGTTTTGTAAAATTATTAATCATAGGGTGTTATAGTAATATAAAATACTGCCTAATAAAAGATTATAATTTTAAATTACTTGGAGAGATAAAATGATGAAACATACTTTAAATTTTGTAGTGGCAGTTACTTTGGCAACAGGCGTTATGGCAGGTGGCGATGATCGTGACCAAGGTCCAGTAGAGTCATTAGAAGTAGTAATACCCAGTAGTGAATTACTTGTTGGCAATCAAGCTCCCTCTGTTACTAACGATAAAGCCCCTTCTGTTGGTATTCAAAATCCACTTGTTATTGGTAATCAAAGTCTTTCTATTAATAATCAAACTTTAGGAACAACGAAATTAACTGTAGGCGGAAGAATGGTTTCTGTTGGCTCACATCTTGCTTGTCAAGAAAAATTGGGTTTATCTGATAGCAATGTTAGTGTCTTTAAAAAAGCAAAAGTTGGCAATTATTTAGAGAATACTGGCCCGATAGATGCACTTGGTACAGTATTTTCTCCTAATAGATGGAGTGCATACTTTTCTTGTGTTGATGAAAATGGTGGTTAATACTTTTTCATAAACAATAAAAAGCCCGCAAATGCGGGCTTTTTATTGTTTGAAACATTCTTTAAATTTCAAGCAGTGAATTTTCCTTTTCATTTAATTTATCATCAATAGACTTAATGTGTGTGTCTGTCATTTTTTGCACATTTTCTTCCGCCTTTCGTGCATCATCTTCTGACACCTCTTTATCTTTTAACAATTCTTTAAAATCAGAGTTGGCATCACGACGAATATTACGCACAGCAACTTTGGCCTGCTCGGCCTCATCTTTAACCACGCGTATCAATTCACGACGACGCTCTTCTGTGAGTGGCGGTAATGGAATACGCATCACTTGTCCCATGGTTTGTGGATTAAGTCCAAGATCTGAAGTCATAATGGCTTTTTCAACCACAGCAACCATCTCTTTTTCCCAAGGTGATACTTTTAGTGTGCGTGAATCCTCTGCACTAATATTAGCAACTTGTGAAATAGGCACCATTGAACCGTAGTAATCAACCTGAATTTGTTCAAGCAGGGAAGGGTGTGCTCGACCTGCTCTAATTTTACTAAAGTTGTTTTCTAATGCAGTGATGCTTTTATTCATACGCTCATTAGCATCTTGTTGGATTTCGTTTAACATAATCAGTTTCCTATAATTGTGCCGGCAGGCTTGCCGTTTAAAATATTAGACAGTGTGTTGGTATTTTCCAGCATACTAAATACACAAATGTCTAAGCCATGTTCACGACATAAGGCAAAAGCTGCCGTGTCCATAATTTGTAGATTTTTCTCAATTGCTTCATTAAAACTCAGTGTTTCGTAGCGTGTGGCATCAGGGTTTTTCACTGGGTCATCTGTGTAAACACCATCCACTTTAGTGGCTTTAAACACAACATCAGCCTCAATCTCAATACCTCGTAATACTGCACCTGTATCAGTGGTAAAACATGGAGAACCTGTGCCTGCTGAGAAAATCACCACTTTACCTGCACTTAATGCTTGTTTGGCTTTATTATGATCAACGGGGTCGCAAACGCCACCACCGATTGGAAAACCTGACATAACCAGTGCCTCAATATTGGCGCGTCTGCACGCATCACCAATTGCCAAAGCGTTAATCACAGTTGCCAGCATTCCCATATGGTCGCCAGTAACACGATTCATTCCCACTTGTGCAAGTGCTGCACCTCTAAAAATATTGCCACCACCAACAACAATACCCACTTCCACTTTTTGCTCAAGTGCAGATTTGATAATATTAACCACTTTATTAAGTGTTTCTGGGTCTAGTGTATTATCGCCTTGAGCAAGTGCTTCGCCGCTTAGTTTTAAGAGAATACGCTTATACTTATTCATATTGTTGTTATGTTGATAAAAAAGTTGTAATTTTACCGTGTATGAGCGTTATAATTAATCCTTTGTCTGACATAATTTTACTATGGATAAAATTAGTATTCGTGGCGCTAGAGTTCACAATCTAAAAAATATTGATATTGATATTCCTCGCAATAAATTGGTGGTAATTACTGGCTTGTCTGGTTCAGGTAAGTCATCACTTGCATTTGATACTATCTATGCAGAAGGGCAGCGTCGTTACGTTGAGTCGCTATCAGCATACGCACGACAATTTTTATCGTTGATGGAAAAACCTGATGTGGATCATATTGAGGGCTTATCACCTGCTATTTCAATTGAGCAAAAGGCCACCTCTCACAATCCTCGTTCAACTGTTGGCACTATTACTGAAATTTATGATTATTTAAGGTTGTTATTTGCCCGTGTTGGCTTACCAAAATGCCCGAAGCATGGTGTTGATTTAGTCTCGCAAACCATTTCACAAATGGTGGACAGTATTGTCGGTTTGCCAGAAGGCAGAAAAATTATGATATTAGCACCTGTAGTGCAAAATCGTAAAGGTAGCCACATTAAAATGTTAGAAGAACTTTCTCATCAAGGATTTTTGCGTGCTAGAATTGATGGCGAAGTGATTTATTTAGATAATATGGATGAACTCGATGGCAAAATTCACCACACCATTGAGATTGTTGTTGACCGTTTAAAAGTGCGAGAAGATATTGCTTCGCGTTTATCAGAGTCCCTAGAAACTGCATTGAATTTGAGTGCTGGTTTGGTGCGTATTGCTTCGCTAGATGCAGATTCAATTCAAGAAGAATTGGTATTTTCAGCCAAGTTTTCTTGCACAAAATGTGGTTATTCTTTAACTGAACTTGAACCGAGGTTATTCTCATTTAATAACCCCGTTGGTGCTTGTCAAAGTTGTGATGGCTTGGGTATTAAAGATATTTTTGATGAAAGTAAAGTGGTTAGTAATCCGAATATTAGCCTGAGTGAAGGGGCGATTTATGGCTGGGGACATTCTAATGCTTATTTTTATCAAATTTTACTTTTGGTCGGACAACATTATGGCTTTAGTGTTGACACGCCTTATAAAAAGTTGAGCGAGATGCATAAAAAAATTGTGCTACATGGGAGTGGTAAAGATGTCATTGATTTTTCAAAAATTAAAGGACGCAAAGGCTGGTCAAACAAAGCCAAACCTTTTGAAGGTGTTGTCCCTAGAATGATGCGTCGTTATAAGGAAAGTGAAATCCGCTCAGTGCGTGAAGAACTTTCTCGCTATGTAGTGAGTAAAAATTGCACCAGTTGTGGTGGTGGTCGATTAAATGAGTCGGCTAGAAATGTTTTTATTGAAGCATACAATTTGCCCGACATTAGCAAACTTTCTATCGCCAGTGCACATGATTTTTTTAAGAATTTAAAACTTGAAGGTGTGCGAGGTGAAATTGCTGAAAAAATCCTTAAAGAGATTGTTCAGCGTTTAGAGTTTTTACTAAATGTTGGGTTGGAGTATTTAAGTTTGGAGCGTCGTTCTGGCACATTATCAGGTGGTGAAGCACAACGAATTCGCCTTGCTAGTCAGATTGGTGCTGGATTGATGGGTGTGTTGTATGTGTTAGATGAGCCGTCTATTGGATTGCACCAGCGAGACAATCAAAAATTGCTCAACACTTTGACTTACTTACGGGATATTGGTAATACAGTTATTGTGGTTGAGCATGATGAGGATGCCATTAAGCAAGCGGATTTTGTGGTTGATATTGGTCCTGGTGCAGGTGCACATGGTGGCGAGATTATTGCCATGGGTACGCCACAACAAATTAGTAACAACCTTAACTCTATTACTGGAGATTATATCAGCGGTCGTCAAAGTATTGACATCCCAAAAAAACGCAAAAAAGCAAAAAATTGGTTGCACATTAAAGGCGCAACGGGCAATAATCTTAACCAAGTGGATTTATCTATTCCTGTCGGTGTACTAACTTGTATTACAGGTGTTTCTGGTTCTGGAAAGTCCACCTTGATTAACGATACTTTGTATTCATTGGCTGCCAAACACCTTAATCGCGCACAAGCGACACCATCGCCGTATGACTCTATAACGGGTTTGGATTATTTTGATAAAGTAGTGAATATTGACCAAAGCCCGATTGGACGCACACCACGCTCAAATCCTGCGACTTATACAGGTGTGTTTTCTTTGATTCGAGATTTGTTTTCACAGACATTAGAGGCGCGTTTACGAGGTTATAAAGCAGGGCGTTTTAGTTTTAATGTCAAAGGAGGGCGTTGCGAAGCCTGTAAAGGTGATGGCTTAATTAAAGTGGAAATGCATTTTTTGGCAGATATTTATGTGCCTTGTGATGTTTGTAATGGCGACCGCTACAACCGAGAAACTTTGGAAATTTTTTATAAAGGTAAAGCCATTGCACAAGTATTAGATATGACAGTTGAAACAGCCGTTCTGTTTTTTGAACCCATTCCAAAAATCAAACAAAAATTACAAACATTAATGGATGTTGGTTTGTCTTATATTACCCTAGGGCAAAATGCCACAACCTTATCTGGCGGTGAGGCGCAACGCATTAAACTTGCCAAAGAATTGTCAAAGCCTGATACAGGGCAAACGCTCTATATTCTTGACGAACCAACTACAGGTTTGCACTTTCACGATATCAAACAACTACTATCCGTGATTACTCGTTTGCGTGATCGTAAAAACACCATTGTTATTATTGAGCATAATCTTGATGTTATTAAAACTGCTGATTGGATCGTTGATTTGGGTCCTGAAGGTGGCGATAAAGGTGGTAATATTGTTGCTATTGGCACACCTGAGGCGGTAACAAAGGTTAAAGGGTCTTATACAGGGCAATATTTAAAAACTATCTTATACCCTCAAAAATAAACCAAATAATTCAGTGCTCATTTCCCCTCAAATGTTTTAATAACTATTTGAGGGGGAAACGGCAGAGAAGGGGCGTTTTGTAAATCCAGATTTGAGTTTATTTTTCAGAAACTGCTAAGAACTTATTAACTAAGTCATCGCATTCTTCCAACGAAAGTGTTGCAGAAGAAAGTGATTTGTATTTTCCACCATCAAGTTCAAAACAAACGCGAGCCTCTTGCTCTTCCTCATCAATATAACACACTCGAATACTAATCACTTTGCTTGTGCTAATCCAAATGGTATCGTTTTTAGTTTCTAGTTCAAAAAAATTCATGAAACTCCCTCGGTAAAATAAAGTGCAGTATTATACCCGTTTTTAAACTTTTTGCGGTTTTTGTAGGTAAATATAGATAACCATCAAAAGTCCATTGCACCGTAATAAAGAGGAAAACCCCTTTATTATGCCTTTTTAACGCATATCTCGTTTCTGTAAATCTACGCCTTTTTTTTAATATTTTTTATAAAGAGAAGGCTTAAAAATTAATATATATTTAAGTAAATCTTGGAAATAAAGGTAAAAATTCTTAAATTTTATTTTTGTAGAACTTTTTTAATGGCCATTGGGTAAAGAATATGTTCTTGCTCCAAAACTTTAGCCGCTAAACTTTTTGCGGTATCGTTTGACTCAATAGCCACCGATTTTTGTAAGATTATTGCACCAGAATCTAATTCGTTAGTAACAAAATGCACAGTGGCACCTGCAAACTCTTCATTAGCATCAATGGCACGCTGATGCGTATCCAGCCCTTTGAATTTTGGCAAGAGTGCAGGGTGAATATTTAGGATTTTACCCGCAAAGACATTAATAAAATCTGCTGATAAGATACGCATAAATCCTGCCAGTATCACCAGTTTTGGGTTAAGCGTATTGATGTATTGTATTAAGGCTTGGTCAAATGCCTCACGAGTTGCAAATTGAGTGTGGCTGATAACTTGAGTGGCAATACCTGCTTTTTTTGCACGCTCTAAACCAAATGCATTGGCTTTATTACTAATAACAGATTGGATTTTAATGCCAATATTATCGGCATTATCAATAATAGATTGTAGATTTGAGCCTGAACCCGAAATCAACACAACAACGCTAGATGATAACTTGTTCGCCATCATTTTTAACGATTTTTCCGATTAACCATGCGTTTTCACCTTGTGCCTTTAGGTGTTTAATGGCATCGGCACTTGCATTGGTATCCAATATTAATACCATGCCAACACCACAATTGAAGACCCGATACATTTCCGTTATCTCAATGTTGCCGCTGTCCTGTAAAAATTGGAAAATATCCGGTAACTGCCATGAAGTGTTGTCTAATTTTGCCGCCAAATTACTTGGCAACACTCTAGGAATATTTTCCAATAGCCCCCCGCCTGTAATATGCGAAATAGCGTGAATTGAGTGTTTTTCAAGTAAGGATAAAACAGACTTTACATAAATTTTTGTTGGCTCAATTAATTGTTGTAGTTGCATTTCAGTTGGTTTAGATTGTTCTAATACTTTGCGAATCAATGAGTAACCATTAGAATGTGGACCTGATGAGCCAAGTGCAATAATATGATCTCCTTGCTTGACCTTACTGCCATCGATTACATTTTCCTTATCAGCAATACCAACACAAAAACCTGCCAAATCGTAATCTTCACCTGCATACATACCAGGCATTTCAGCAGTTTCTCCACCAATCAATGCACAACCCGATTGCTTACAACCTTCTCCAATGCCCGAAATCACAGAAACTGCAATATCAGTATTCAATTTGCCAGTGGCATAGTAGTCTAAAAAGAATAATGGTTCTGCACCTTGGACGATTAAATCATTTACACACATTGCCACTAAATCAATACCAATGGTATCGTGTTTGTTAAGCATTTCAGCAACTTTAAGTTTAGTGCCAACACCATCAGTACCTGAGATTAGCACAGGGTTTTTGTATTTGTTCATTGGCAATTCAAACATAGCACCAAAGCCCCCTAATCCCGCTAGCACACCTTTTCTGGCAGTAGATTTAGCAATGGGTTTAATTTTTTCAATTAAATCATTGCCTTTGTTAATATCAACACCAGCATCTTGGTAAGTTAATGACGACATAGGTTTTTTTCCGTATAATTAATTTATTTTTTTTATCGTCTAAAAATGAGCATTTCATCCATTCCAAACGCGTTGTCAATTTTACGCATTATTTTAACAGTGCCTGTAGTTTTATTTTTGTTAAATCACCAGTTCTCTTGGGCACTGCTATTGTTTTTTATTGCAGGTATTACCGATGCCCTAGATGGTTGGATTGCTAAGCGTTATTCATTTCAAACCAGATTGGGTTCCATACTTGATCCAGCCGCTGATAAATTATTATTGGTCAGTAGTTTTATAACGCTTTATCTGATTGACTTATTGCCCCTATGGTTATTAGCATTGATTTTTTTACGGGATCTGATGATTGTCTCAGGCACAGTGGGTAGTTTTATGGGTAATGGGCAATCTAAAAGTATATTATTAGCCCCTTCTAAGCTCTCAAAAATTAACACCGCATTGCAAATCATATTGGTGTTATTTTTAGTCATTACGCAGTTATATCCTGCATTGTCTCAATGGGAGACCATTCTTTTTATTATCGTTGCTACCTCAACTATGTTAAGTGGTGCTGATTATATTTGGATTTGGACTGAAACAGCCATTTTCCAAGAAAAACAAAAGCAAAAATGAGGCAACTCAGCTTGCCAGTATTACTCAATTCAAAAATGCGATTAAGTAATTTTATTGGGGCTAAAAATAGCCAAATTGTAACCTTTATTAACACGCTATTTAATGATAATCATTCTAATGTTATGGTTATTTCTGGCAATAAATCCAGCGGTAAAACACACCTTTTACAAGGCTGCACCTTTGCAGCAATGGATAAACAACTTAGTGCTGTTTATGTTGATATTAAAGAAGAATTGCCTAAAGATTTTCTCGCCCAATTGTCTGAAAATGATTGGGTATGCATTGACAATATTGAAGATGCAAGTAACGCACAACAACAAGAGCTATTCGATTTATACAACCAAATCAAACACACACAAACCAAACTCATTATCAGTGCACACAATTTACCAACAGAATTAACTCTATTGAAAGATCTAAAAACTAGATTGTCTTTAGCAGTTAATTTCACCCTTGAAAACTTAACTGATGAACAAAAAATCGCCATTTTACAAAGCAAAATGACAGACAAAAACATCAGTATTAACACCAAAATATACCCTTATTTGTTCAAGCACTATTCAAGAGATTTGAGCGATTTACTGAATGCTATTAACCAATTAGACAAAGCATCTTTACAAAGGAAAACCAGCATTACCATCCCATTAATAAAGCAAATATTGGATTTTGACAGCATCTAGAATGCGTTGTTTTAAGACTGATTGAGTAAATCCTCAAAATTATTATTAACAAAGGATGTTGTGTAAATATGAATGATTAGCAAAATTCATACAAAGACGATTAACGCACTCTAAACTTGAACTTAGCAATTCTGGGCATCAGTTTTGAAAAAGGCAGTTTTTCAAAATTACCATATTGATATTTAATTGTATTAACTAATGCAGTAATATCATCAATGTTGTCAGTAGAAGATTGCTGAATGATTTCTTGTAAGGCAAGTAAGCCACCCATTTTAATTTTTGCTTGTTGTCCGATTGATAGATTGGATTGATGATGTGATTTTAGTGCAAAATTGCTATTATTTCTAAGTTGTTGATATAGCGATTGGCAGTCGTTGGAAGCGGATTCATTGAGGCAGGTGCCAAATTCTTTTTCAGCAATGCAGTCTTTGGCGGAAAATTTACAGCCACAGCGGCCACTTAAAATTAAATGTGAAAAAGGGCAAGTGTAGTGCTTGTTTGACATACGAAGATATTTTACACATTATAGAGGCCTTTGTATAAATATGAATAATCATCAAGAGTCTACTTTTTATCCGCTTGGTATTTTTTTAAATATAGTTCTAGTCTTGTTAGAACAAGGTTTAAATAAATTGCTAATTGGGTAAAATTGAATTTTGCTAATCATCCATATTTATGCAAAGGTCTCTATATATAATACCTACTTTGAGTTTAGTGTGAAATGGCTTATGAATTACTTTCCTATTTTTATTGATATCACCCAAAAATCTTGTTTGATTGTTGGTGGAGGCGATATTGCTTACCGCAAAATCAATTTATTGTTAAAGGCAAATGCACAAATTACTTGTGTATCGCCTGCGTGTTGTGATGGCGTTATTCAGTTGGCAAAAGACAATAAAATTAATTTATTAACAAAAGCGTTTGAAGCGAGTGATGTAAAAGCTCAAGTGCTGATTGTTTCTGCTACAAATGATACTGCACTTAATATGCAAGTGTCTGAGTTGGCAAAAAATGCCAATATTCCCGTTAATGTGGTGGATTCTCCTGATTTATGTAGTTTTGTGATGCCATCTATTGTTGACAGGAGTCCGATTGTCATTGCTATTTCATCTGCGGGTAAAGCACCTGTATTGGCTCGATTAATTCGTGCTAAGTTGGAAAGCACCATTCCAAATGCTTATGGCAAATTGGCAACGCTTGCGGGTAATTTTAGGAATCAAGTTAAGGCTAAATTTAGCCATATTGAAGACCGTCGTTATTTTTGGGAAAAGGCATTTTCAGGTGTGGTGGCAGAAAAAGTGTTTGCTGGTAAAGTTGATGAGGCTCAAGCAGATTTACAAGCACAACTTGATGGTAGTGCCGACAGCGATATTGGTGAAGTCTATCTGGTTGGCGGTGGTCCGGGTGATCCTGATTTATTGACTTTTAAAGCTTTGCGTTTAATGCAACAAGCGGATGTGATTTTGTATGACCGCTTAGTATCAGATGAGGTTATGGAGTTAGTTAGGCGTGATGCTGAGTTGATTTATGTTGGCAAGGAACGGGATAATCACAGTGTGCCACAAGATGGCATTAATCAGTTATTGGTAGATTTGGCTAGGCAGGGCAGACGCGTTTGCCGCCTTAAAGGGGGGGACCCATTCATTTTTGGGCGTGGTGGTGAAGAGATTGAAACCCTTGCTGAAAATAACATTCCTTTCCAAGTTGTTCCAGGTATCACGGCTGCCTCTGGTTGCTCAACTTATTCAGGTATTCCGTTGACACATCGGGATTATTCGCAGTCCTGTCGGTTTGTTACTGGACATCTGAAAGACGGTAGTATGAATTTGCCTTGGAGTGAATTAGCAGTTGAGCAACAAACCATCGTTTTTTATATGGCACTTAAAGGTGCACAGCATCTTTCCGAGCAATTACAAGCACATGGTATGCGTGGCGATATGCCAGTTGCGCTAGTTGAAAAAGGCACCACGCCTGAACACAAGGTGCACACTACCTCATTGGCACAACTGCCTGATTTAGTGGCAAACGAAACCATTCATGCACCTACATTGATTATTGTAGGTGAAGTGGTTAAGTTAAGGGAAAAACTAAATTGGTTTGACGCTAAGAAACTGCCTTAAGAGCAACAATTGCTGTCTTTCATACCCAGTGCTTTAAAGATTTTAGCGGCTGGGCAAAAACCTGTAAATGCTGATTGAAATAGATTAAAACCAACGAAAAAAGTCATCCATAGCCAATTTGGCTCATTAAAGCTAATACCACTTAGTAGTAGTGAACCCATGATAAAAAATCCTGCCATTGCCATTACTGTGTTGTTTACTGTCATTTTGTTGCCTTTTTATAATTATAAAGTTTGCATTTTAGCATTTTCAAATGTGTATAATGCCACTTTTATGCGGGAGTGGTGGAATTGGTAGACACGCTGGATTTAGGTTCCAGTGCCGAAAGGCGTGAGAGTTCGAGTCTCTCCTTCCGCACCATATTACAGACTAATATTATTTTTAAAAATAAACTAAACAATCTGAAGCCTACCCTCAGATTATAGGCACTATATATTCATTTTATTTTTGAAAATGGTATAACTAAAAGTAACCTATGAATACGATTATTCTACATAGTCAAGACCAACAGTCAGCAATACAAATATCAGAAAAAATTGCAGCGAGCGTTGAGGGAAGATCAACGCATTTTCGCCTGCACGCTGATTACTCAGCATCTCTTGATGATTTAAGAGATGAGTTTCGAGTGGATATTAATTATTTACCTGCATTTGATTTTTCCGAGGCGGCGTTGTTTGTGAGCGATATGGATTCAACTTTGATTAATATTGAGTGTATTGATGAGATTGCAGATTTTGCCCATCTTAAACCACAGGTGGCTGCGATTACTGAGAGGGCAATGCAGGGAGAATTGGATTTTAGTGCGTCTTTGATTGAACGAGTGGCTTTGTTGCAGGGCTTGGATATAGAGGTGTTAGACCGAGTTTATACTGAGCGACTGAGGGTTAACAAGGGTGGCAAAGCATTGATTCAATTTTTAAAAACGCAACAAATAAAAACAGCGGTGGTATCGGGCGGATTTACCTATTTTACTCAGCGATTAGCGCAAGATATTGGATTAGATTACAATCGTGCGAATACATTAGCGATTAAGGGCAATCGGTTAACGGGTAAAGTTGAGGGGAATATTATTAATGCAACTGCCAAAGCTGAGTTTGTTGTTGAGTTGTGTGCAAAACATCAAATACTACCGCACCAAGCAATTGTAATAGGGGATGGGGCAAACGATTTAGAGATGATGGCAGTGGCAGGTTTGTCGGTGGCTTATTATGCTAAACCTGCGGTGCTTGAATATGCAGATATCGTGATTAGTTACAGCAGTTTAGATATAATGGTAGATTTCTTTAATGAGTAATTATAGTTATGCTACCTGAAATTGGACATTTTGCGTTAATTTTAGCCTTGATGGCGACTGTGTTACAAGTGGTGTTACCGAGTGTGGGCTTGTGGCGGGGGAATTTTGCTTTAACACAACTTTCTAAGCCTTTGCTGTGGATGCAGTTTTTTTGGATTTTAGTGTCATTTGCATTGCTGATGAATGCCTTTTTGGTTGATGATTTCTCAGTTAAATATGTGGCTAGTAATTCCAATACTCAATTACCTGATCTTTTTAAGATGTCTGCTGTTTGGGGTGCACATGAAGGCTCTTTGTTATTATGGACATTGATATTATCAGTTTGGTGTGTCGCAGTATCGATTTTTTCTAAGCGCTTGCCATCAGAGGTGCTAAACCATATTTTGATTATATTAGGGCTGATTAGTGTCGGCTTTTTGTTATTTTTATTGTTGACTTCCAATCCATTTGAACGCCTTGATATCATTCCCACACAAGGGCGAGAGTTAAACCCGTTATTACAAGATTTTGGTTTAATTATCCACCCACCTATGTTGTATATGGGGTATGTAGGTATGGCAATACCCTTTGCTTTTGTGTTGTCATCACTTATTCGTGGGCAATTAGATTCTACTTGGTTAAGGTGGTCGCGTCCATGGACATTGATGGCTTGGGCATTTTTAACTTTTGGTATTACGCTGGGCTCTTGGTGGGCTTATTATGAACTTGGCTGGGGTGGCTGGTGGTTTTGGGACCCTGTAGAAAATGCGTCATTTATGCCATGGCTGGTGGCAACTGCACTGGTGCATTCTTTAAGTGTAAGTGAGAAGCGTGGTGCATTTAAGCATTGGACGGTATTGCTGGCAATTTCAGGATTTTCTTTGAGTTTGTTAGGCACATTTTTAGTGCGTTCAGGTATTTTAACCTCGGTGCATTCATTTGCTGCAGACCCTGAGCGTGGTTTGTTTATTTTGGTATTTTTGGTGATTGTGGTTGGTGGTTCGTTAGGCTTGTATGCGTGGCGTGCTCATTTAATGCGTAGTAACAATAGCTTTGAGCCGTTATCCAGAGAAAGTGGGCTATTGATAAACAACATTTTATTGGTTGCAGCGATGTTGAGTGTGTTTTTAGGCACGCTGTATCCATTGTTACTAGATTCGTTGGGACTGGGTAAAATCTCAGTTGGTGCACCATATTTTGATGCAGTGTTTATCCCGATTATGGTGCCTGCTGTGTTAGCGATGGCACTCGGTGGTTTTTTGCGTTGGAAAAAGGATAAATTAGACAGAGTAGTGGATGTAACTATTCATACGGTATTTGTTGCTGCAACGA
The DNA here is from genome assembly GCF_903642095.1 of Bathymodiolus brooksi thiotrophic gill symbiont. Classification (GTDB taxonomy): domain Bacteria; phylum Pseudomonadota; class Gammaproteobacteria; order PS1; family Pseudothioglobaceae; genus Thiodubiliella. Next base: position 15,853 of record NZ_CAHJWD020000044.1, read on the forward strand.
TAACGCTTATTACCTATTTTGCAATAGACAATGTTTATGTGGTATTGGCAACATTTTTGTCTTCATGGATTGTGCTTCATTCGTTATTACTATTAGCACAAAGGTTGCGTCAAAAAGGCAATTTAGGAACCGCATTTTTAGGTATGGTGATGGCACATATTGGCATCGCTGTGTTTTTGTTTGGTGCAACTATAACAACGCAATATGGCATAGAAAAAGACATTAAGATGTCGTTGAATGAATCTGTTGAAATTGAAGGTTATACATTTACCTTTAGAGGTGTTTCAACACTCAAAGGTGCAAATTATACGGGTAATAAAGGTATGATTGATGTGGCATATCAAGGCGAAAAAATTGCCACTTTAAAACCTGAAAAGCGTCAATATGTAACAGGTATGCCAATGACTGAAGCGGCGATTGACCCGTCATTATCCCGTGACCTTTATGTTGCTTTAGGTGAGTCTTTGGGAGCGGGGGCGTGGAGTTTGAGATTGTATTATAAGCCACTCATAAGATGGATTTGGCTAGGGGGCTTGTTGATTATGTTAGGGGCATTATTGGCAGCTTTTGATAGACGCTATCGCCTTAAAGCAAGGAGAAAATCATGAATTTATATGGTTGGTTTGCAATGATGTTGGTTATATCAGCAGTGTGGCTGATTTGGTTTTTGTATCGTCCTTTAAAGGGTAATATATTAGATTTGGAAAAATCTAATATTGCGCTGGGTAAACAAAAACAAGCAGAATTAGAGCAAGATTTACAAAGAGACTTGATTGATGAAAGTGTATTTGAGCAAGCCAAAGATGAAATTGCGCAAGTATTGGCTATTGAAATGACGCAAACAGTAACAACGGTTGAAACTCAAAAACCTATTGCAATATGGTTAAGTGCGATGATTGTGGTATTTTTTTCGGGTGCATCTTTTTTTGTGTATCAGGCACTTATTTCGCAATCAATTACTGCACAAAATGCGATAACGGCTCAGACCTTGCAAGCACAAGAGCCACCGACTTTGGCACAAAGCATTGTTAATATCAAAAAGCACTTAGAGGAAAATTTTGATGATGAAAAGGCATGGAGGACATTAGGTTTGGCGTTGTTTGATGCGAATGACCTTACTCAGTCTTTAGAGGCGTATGAGCGTTCTTATCAATTAAATCCAAAAGATGTAACTATGTTAGTTGAGTATGCTTCAACTTTGGCAAAATCTCAAAAAAATCAGTTTAAAGGTCGCGTTTCTACTTTGGTGCGTGAAGCGTTAGAGATTAATCCAGATTCTCCAGATGCTTTGTATTTAGCAGGTTGGGTGGCAATTAATGCGCAACAATTAGCGTTAGCACAGATGCTTTGGGAAAAGGCTTTGTCATTATTACCTGAAAATCAGGCTGATAGAGCGTCTTTACAGCGTATGCTGGATGAGTTGGCACAAATACAAAATAGTAATAAGGTTGAATCTCAGCATCAAGTGGTTATTAAAGTGGTGTTGCCTGAGCGTTTGCGTCAAGCGGAATTTAAAGAACATTATTTAATGGTTTATATTAAAGCAGCGCGTGGTAGACCAATGCCGATAGCCATTCAAAAGATTAAGTTAAAAGATTTTACGGGCACCGTTACTTTAACCGATGAGAACTCAGTGATGCCAACTAGGAAATTATCTCAATCATCGAAAGTGCTTGCTGTGGTGCTTCTCAGCCAGTCTGGTTCGGCAATGCGACAAGCGGATGATATCGAAGCACTAAGTCAAGTTATTGATGTGAAAGACAATCCAACGGTAGAATTAAAATTATGACAAGCAGTGTGTTGCAATTGGCTAAAGATTTGATATCTATTGATTCGGTTACTCCAAATGACAAAGGCTGCCAAATTCTGATGACCGATAGATTAAAAAAAATCGGTTTTAAAATTGATGATTTAAAATTCGGTGAAGTTGATAATTTCTGGGCAAAACGAGGTAATAATTCACCCACATTTGTATTTGCAGGTCATACTGATGTTGTGCCAACGGGAAAATATTGGAAAACTGACCCCTTTAAAGCAGAAGTAATTAATGGGTTGTTATTTGGTCGTGGTGCGGCCGATATGAAAGGCTCGTTAGCGGCAATGATGATAGCAACTGAGCGTTTTGTTGAAGAATTTCCTGCACACAAGGGTAGTATTGGTTTTCTCATTACCTCCGATGAAGAAGGGCCTGCGGTGGATGGCACAATCAAGGTATGTGAGTATTTAAAAGCACAAAATCAGACGGTGGATTATTGTTTAGTGGGTGAGCCATCTTCAAGCAAGCAATTAGGTGATGTGATTAAAAACGGCAGACGCGGGTCGCTTAATGGCACACTTACTTTAATAGGAAAACAAGGGCACATCGCTTATCCACATCTAGCAGATAATCCCATTCACTTATTGGCACCTATCCTAAATAGTTTGATTGCTGAAGTGTGGGACGAGGGCAATGATTATTTTCCTGCTACCAGTTTTCAAGTGTCTAATGTGCATTCAGGCACGGGGGTGACTAATGTTATTCCGAGTGAAGTGGAAATGGTCTTTAATTTTCGTTATTCAACTGCATCCACCCACGAAGGTTTGCAAAAAAGAGTGGGTGAAATTCTGGACGCACACGGACTTAAATACAAAATCGATTGGAATCATTCGGGTTACCCCTTCTTAACGCCGAAGGGTGATTTAGTGAGTGCTTGCACCCAAGCGATTAAAGCGGTTAAAGGTATTAATAGTGAATTATCCACTTCAGGTGGCACTTCTGATGGGCGTTTTATTGCACCTATATTAGATACACAGGTGGTAGAACTTGGCCCTCTTAATGCGACTATTCATCAAGTTGACGAGTGTGTGAGCGTTAAAGACTTAGAGGATTTGAGTGTTATTTATTATCAAATTCTTAAAAATATTCTTCTTTAAAAATAATGCGCTTTGATGTTATTACCCTGTTTCCTGAGATGTTTTCGGCAATTACAGATGAAGGAGTGATTGCTCGTGGGATTAAAAAATCATTGCTCTCCATTAATACTTGGCAACTACGAGATTTTAGTCATAACAAGCATCGCAACATTGATGATGCACCATATGGCGGTGGTGCAGGTATGGTAATGCAGGTTAAACCTATTCGTGATTGCCTCAGTAAGATTAAGCAAAACAACTCCGATACAACTGTTATTTATCTCTCGCCACAGGGGCAGAAGTTGGATAATAATATGGTTATTGAATTGTCTAAACTCAAGTCAATTACTTTGTTGTGTGGGCGTTATGAGGGCATTGATGAGCGAATTATTCAGCACGATATTGATAGGGAAATATCAATTGGCGATTATGTTATTAGTGGTGGCGAATTAGGTGCAATGGTAGTGATTGATGCTGTTAGTCGACAAATTTCAGGCGTGTTAGGCAATCAAGATTCGTTAAACGATTCATTCGTTAATGGTTTACTGGATTATCCACATTACACTCGTCCTGAAACAATTGATAATCAAAATGTGCCAGCAGTTTTATTGAGCGGACATCAGGCAAATATTGACATTTGGCGAGCAGAACAAGCCAAGAAAAATACACAAAAAAAACGCCCTGATTTACTTAACACACCAAATTAATAAGGCGTTAAAAACATTATAAAATCAAGCAAATCTTGCTTGATTTACTCAATGAGCAAATCGGCGTTTTCTTCTGATTAGATAATAAGCACTTAATACCATTAACAAAATAAAACCCATATCAAATCTAGCAG
>NZ_CAHJWD020000045.1 GCF_903642095.1 Bathymodiolus brooksi thiotrophic gill symbiont
AACATTCACGCCTAAATCGCCAAATATGGTATCAACATCCAAATAGTGAGGCCGGAAATGACGAAATTCAAAATGTAAACATGGATTTTTATTTTGTGGGAGCGCCCGTAGCAGGAGATTCCGAATATAGCTCGGAATTCCGAATGAAATAATTCGGAAATATTCGGAAACAGCTTGGAAATTTGGACTTTGCCATTTTTTATGTCGGAAATTTGAACTTTGTCATTTTTTATGTCGGAAAAAGCTCGGAAAGTTGGACTTAATCATTTTTAATGGCGGAAAAAGATGCGGAAAGTTGGACTTTGTCATTTTTGATGGCGGAAAAGTTTGGAAAATAGACTTTGCAATATTTTATGGTTAGAATAAATTCGGAAAATAGGACTTTGTCATTTTTTATGTTGGATAAAGCTTGGAAAGTTGGACTTTGATTTTTTTAATGTTGGAAAAAGTTCAGAAAGTTTGACTCTGTCATTTTTTAGGCCAGAAAAAAACATTTTTTTGTGGAAAAGTTGATTTAGTCATTTCTTAAGGTTTTATTTTTAAATTTAATTAATATCTAATTGAATGAAGAATATCAACTAATATTAACTAATTGATTAATACTGCCAAGTCTTCAGTTAGAATAAAAATTTAATAAATAGTGATGTTTCTAATCTTCACTGAAACAGGTGTTAAAACTGTTCAACTCTTTGGTATATTCAAATTTTTTCAAAGAAAATTAGACAAAGACCAGCATAAAACATAGAAAATTGAAAACAAGTAACATGAACTTCACTAAAATAGTGAAAACTTGTGTTCTCCAGAAAATTGAGCATTCACTGTGCTACACATAGTTATTAGTTTGATGGATGCAGATTACATTTTTTCTGGGTTCTGAAAATTTACTCCTCATCAAATATTCAAAATTAGATTAAGTTTCCATCATAGTATGCATAAGAAAGTTAATAGGTACTATATTGATCACTCATCATGTACATGCAATTACTGAGGTCTTGAGGTTTCTAATGATGATTGAAGTTTAAATATTGTATACAGTCGAACCTCATAATGTCAAACTTCTTACTTTTAGTTATCCAAAGAAACAACTTATCTGAGATTGAGTGAGTGATTGTTGCTTAACGCCAATTCAGTAATTTTTCAGCTATATCATGGCGAGAACAAGTTAATTTTCAATGAGAACATGTTCAGGTCCACTTTGTACTAGACCAACACGCCGAGTTGAATTTTATAGTGCTAGCTCACTGAAACAACAATCTGCAGGTAGACATGTCACTCAACTCGGACACATTATTCTGATTCCGAGCCAACCTGCTTAGTGGAGAAGCAACAGATACCAATTTTATATTCTTTGATTTGACCCGAACAGGGCTCGAACCCACAATCTAGTGCACTCGAGGTGTATCTGATATTGACATAACCAGGTATGACTGTATATACAACACTTTTCAACATTGTTCAGCAAACCTCATTGCACAGAAAATCATTTTTTCATAAAAACAAAAGGAAGAAATCTGAATATGGCAACTTTTACTTGCTGATAATAATATTTATATATTATAGTACATAAACATAGGATAACAAAGTAGAAAATAAATAGAATACAAAGGCTTCTAAAAAAAAAAGACTTCAGGAATAGTCACTATATTGTCTGTTGCATGCTTTCAATATTATAATAAAAATGGCCATCTTGATCGTATGGTAGTTTGATTTTCAACTACATGTGCAATCAGTGCCTATCACCACTAAAGTTGTGAGTTCAAATCCTGCTCGGTGGTTTTTTCCGTTTTCCTCCACCAATAAAACTGAGCTTCATGCACTGTGATACAACTGAAAGATTGTTAAAAGTGGCGATAAACACCCTAACACTTCAATATAATAAAGTGTCTTAATCATTTTTCATTGATTTTCCCCCAACTCAAGATTCTCCCAAACATTCAGAATAAGAGTATGTCCCAGTTCAATCTCTCTCAACAAAGTTCTCAACCAGTTCTTCTTCAAATGTCCATGTCTATCTGTAACAAGTGATTGGTCTGTACTACAGTTAAATTTAGCCGTGCTTTTCTGTCTTCAACAGACATTTACACTTGATCCACACGTGTCAATATTCCCTGAATTGAAAATATGTATGTTGTGGTTCCTCTATGACTGACTGATCATCTTGTTCTTCAATTTTCCTGAAATAAAATTACAAAATATGTAAGAAAAACAAACCTTAAAATAACTTATTACATTTAAATATACAAAATGTAAAGATTTCACATATTAATACAATATAGTAGGTTATTACAGTTGTATCCTGCTGTCAAATTACAACTTCAGACAATAGAATTATACATGGAAATTTATAGGTAAAATGAAATTAAATATATTAAAAAAAAAAATTGCATGTTTTATTTCTGCATGACCAGCACTAATTAAGTTGGTTTTTTTCATAATATATTTGTTCCATTTTGAAATCATATTGTGTAAGTTACAAATAATTGATTTAGCAACTCAATTATTTTCTTAATCATCAGATTTTATAATTATTTTACCTTGCTCTAAGTTAAGTCCTAGTTTAAATATTTATGGGAACAAATAACCAAAATTGTAGACACTATACATCTATACATTTAGTAAGTGAATGATTGTTGTTTAGTTGTTTAATGCCAAGTGAGCAACGTTTTAGCTATATCATGGCGAAAACAAGTTACAATTTGATGAGATGGTGTCTGCTTCTTGTAGACCAACACGATTTTTAGTGCCAGATCACTGAAATAACAGTCTGGAATAAGGCATGCCTCTCCAACCTGGAACATTATGCTGTGTGATTAGTGGAGCACAAGAACCAATTTGAGTCTTTGTTTTAACCTTACCGGAGCTCAAACCCATGATCTACCACACCATAATGCACTATACACTTAAGCATGAAGCAGTGGAAAATGTACCAGGCATAACATAGACAAATACACAATGAATAAATACCTGCGATAATAAGGGGTCTTGGGCAAGGGAACATCTTCTTTTGGCTACATACAATTTGTACCAGCTGAAAACAAATAAAACACATTTAAAATATTACATAAAACTTATGGTGTTCTATATATATATAAAAGATTATTACAGTGAAATGTCATGTCTTTCTAAATAATCATAGTAAACACTGAACTTGACCAATATGGATAAACACCAAGTCTTTGCTTTTTATATTTGTGCATCATGCATTCATGACAGGACAAAAAAAATAAATGTGTCAATTTGTTTGCATAACGAACTGCAGAGGTCATTGAAATATAATGTATATATGATTATTTTTTTAGATCATTATTTATATAAACTAATCCAATTGGAAATGGCATTCCATTGATAGGTGATACTTTTACCTTTGTCTTTGAGTTTGAAAATTCTAATTTTCTATTTATTATGTACAGTGTATATAAATGTTGTTATTTTATCAATTTGAAATTTTTAATCTTGTCTGTTCGCGCCGATGTATAATCATCACGAGTGATGGAACATCGTAGGATGTAGAAGATCAATCATAAGTTAACGTGAAACAAACCGTCGAAAATGGGTTAAGTTATGATATATAGGCTCTTGAAATGTTACTTTAATGCAGAAAGAGTTTCAAAGGAAAGAAACGATACCTAATTACAAATGGTGTCTGTGCATGATTAGATTCCCTACGACCGCTAGCCAGGTTGCATTGGCCATTCAAATGGGGGGGGGTACTATTTTCTGTTGTTTATAGTGCCTTTGAATCCATTTGGGATTCAATTTATGTCTAAGAATAGACTTGACTGTGTGCTTCATAAGTCGTTTTGTAAACAAATTACCTTCGATGCTACCAAGAACACGTTTTTAGTACTAGTTCGTGTTTTCATCTAACACTAACAGATTTAAAGATGGCGGGTTGTTTACAAATGGCATTATGGGAGAAAAATATTTAATAAATATTGTTGAAAAAGAAAATCCAGCAAATTAAAACTCTTTATTTATTTATTTTTTTACTAAAGATCAAATTTAACATTACTTTAAACATCCATATCTATGAGTTGATTAAACAAACTTTCGTAGACACGCATCGGAAATTAACGAAATGCAGGGAATCCGATTCAACGACCAATCATCGAGAAGCGTGGGAGGCGCCAATTTTGTAAATATTTTGAATATAAAAAATGTAAACAACAAAAATTATCGCTACGTTCAGTATGGATATCACGCATATTTGAATTTATTATATGGACAAACGACAACCCAATTACCGGCAACTTTCTTAATGTCAGCAACATAATAGAGTCTCGCAAAATCTTGACTTCTTGTTAGATTTGGTAAAGGCAGTCAGACATAGCTAGCCTAGGGTAGGGTGGTCAAGCCAAAAATTGAAATGCTAATAAATCATCCAATTATAGTTTAATATGACAGTACATACAAAATGGGAAATTTTGGTACAAAAATTATTAAAATCGGTTGAGCTGTTCAAAAGTTATGGCCTTTTCGGTGAGCCAAAAGTGGTCGATTTTCTGTTTTTTGGAAAAATGTTAAAAAAAATGACATTTTTGGACCAAAATATATTTTTTTCACTACCTAATAGGTTATCATGCTTTCTTCTATAGTACTGTATCCTCCTTATGCTTCAAAAAGAGGTATTATACACACCTGTAGGTGTTATATGAAAAAAATGTCACAGAATTTAAAACATTGAAAATAGCCTTTGGACTTAGTTTTTTTAATTTATGTGTCAGCCGTCTGCTTGTTCAAACTACCAGGTTTGTGGTCAAATATCTTCAAAAACCTTTAACTTGCAAGGCTGAAACTTGCAGCACTGTCCACAAAGTGCCCAGTCTCCAGGTAAAAATATCAAGAATAACATTTATTCAATTAATATATATATTTTTTTAATATTATTTCCTTTGCGCAGGCCTCCATAATTTTAACGTCAAATTTTATTCGAAAAATCAAGTTTTTGGTCATAAAAAATCTGAAAAAAGTACTAGAATTTTTCTGAATACTGATTTTGGTAGGGAAAAGAACCCTCTAACAGGGAACACCTATATTTATCAGCAAAAAAAATTCTCAAAGTCTGTAGTGCCAGAATTATATACGCCGCAGCTTAATATTTTGAGCTCCGTAAAGTGTAAAAATAAGCTATTTTAGGGAATTAATTATATTTTTTATGCTCAAATTGATATTTTTATGGTAAACAACCTCAATATCCATACATCAATGAAGTTATTATTACAGTTTGTGTAAAAACTGCCATTTTTTCCATTGAAAAGGTCAATTTTCTTTGTTCAATCAAAATTTCAGATAATTCCCGAAATTGATACAATTTCAATAATTGTTGAATATTATAATATTAAATGTTCAAGTGTTTGGTATTATTTTGATCCTATAACTGTATACTACAAGGTGAAAACTATCAGCAACCCCAATTCTGACACTGGTATGAACTATGTCCTGGTTCATTAGCCCTCTACCTGGAAATTTAGTATAAATAATATTTCAATTATGGCCCCGTATTCCATGAAAAGTCTTATTTGGATTATCAGATATGTTCTCTGTACAATTTATAAGCCAGCCTTGAAGTTATTTTATCTTTTAAACATTTAATTAGCACATTTTATACATTATTTTCATTTTTTTGTCTGAGAAAAACCTCAAATTTGACAATTTTAGCTGATTTAAGCTAACAGTTCATGCGATTAGAAAGTCCCAAATTTTCAAAGTTATCATTTTTATTGTCACAAATCAATAAACTGTTATCTTCTACTATTATTTATAATCTTAATTCATAACAGTCCTCAATGTCACTCTCTTTTCCTTTATATACTATAATTTTACATTTGACGACTACAAATAGTGCTGTGTCCCAGTTCATGACCAACTTATTCCAAATGAAATCTTTGTGATTTCTTTAAATTGTGTGTTTTGTGATCCTATGCATATCCAATGCATATTTGATTAACTGAATCATAATCAACAGCATCAACTTTCAGAAGTGTCATTTTAATGATTTAAAACTCTTAATGATCTACTGAGATGCCACGATCACACCTGTAAAATAAAAATAAACATTTAAAATATGTTATACAGAATAAAAATAAAGAATTAAAAATAATTTATCTTTTCCAGAAATAGTTTATCATACATGTACAAATGAAAAAAGCTTTAACCCAGTCTGCAAAGTGACGTTGGTCCAACGTCGGTTAACGGTCGTCTCTGACGTTGGTTTGACGTCGAATGCCAACGTTGGCCCGTCGTCATTTTGCTCATCGGGTCGACGTTGGCGCGACTAATTGGCTCGACGTTGGCCCGACGTTGCAATGTCTTATTTCCAATGGTTTCCCGACCAATATCCAACGTTCAAATACTGTGCATTGGTCGGCAACACGTCTGCCCCGACGGTATGTTTGATCGTTGGGCCGACGTCAAATCAGTATAATCCAACATCTTTCTTGTATAACCACAAAGCAAACCATCACCTTATTTGTAACATTTAGTGTACACACAAACGTTAGGGTGTATTAGTCTTGTATGCCTTTCTGATTCGTGTAGTACTTAGCTTGTTCAATACTTATTGAATAACGGTACACTGCCGTCACTTTACTCCAAAAATTAGAACAATTTTGATGTCGTTTGTCTTACTTAATCTTTTTAGGAGGTTAATACTCCTTTTACTCATTTATAAACGTTAAATTATTACTAGGGGGCCCGGGTGGCTCAATGAGTTAGGTCGTTGGATCTAACAACTCATACAAGCCTATCACCAATACGGAGTAGGTTCGCGCCCGGCTTTGTAAATTACAAAAAGGGTGCACTCGACTCGCAGCCGCAAGTGATAAAGTTTACCAGTTGCTTGCCCATGGTCGGTGGTTCTCTCTGGGTACTCCGGCTTCCTCCACCACTAAATTTGGTCGCCATGATATAGCTGAAATATTGTTGAAAGTGGCGTTAAAACACCAAAAATCAAATCAAATCATAAATTGTTAATATCAATTCGGAAACCCTTTATAATTAATGTGCCATTAAATGAGAAGAAAGCACAGTTATGCATTTTTATTTACATGTTCTTGCCTTCCGGCCGCCGTTTCAGCCAGTTTTTTTATTACACCTTCAATTCTGTCATCCGTTTCGTTTTT
>NZ_CAHJWD020000046.1 GCF_903642095.1 Bathymodiolus brooksi thiotrophic gill symbiont
TGTTCTGACAGTGTGGTATTTTAGAACTGTTCTGACAGTGTGGTATTCTAGGACTGTTCTGACAGTGTGGTATTTTAGAACTGTTCTGACAGTGTGGTATTCTAGGACTGTTCTGACAGTGTGGTAATTTAGAACTGTTCTGACAGTGTGGTAATTTAGAACTGTTCTGACAGTGTGGTATTTTAGAACTGTTCTGACAGTGTGGTATTTTAGAACTGTTCTGACAGTGTGGTATTTTAGAACTGTTCTGACAGTGTGGTATTTTAGAACTGTTCTGACAGTGTGGTATTTTAGAACTGTTCTGACAGTGTGGTATTTTAGAACTGTTCTGACAGTGTGGTATTTTAGAACTGTTCTGACAGTGTGGTATTTTAGAACTGTTCTGACAGTGTGGTATTCTAGGACTGTTCTGACAGTGTGGTATTTTAGAACTGTTCTGACAGTGTGGTATTCTAGGACTGTTCTGACAGTGTGGTATTTTAGAACTGTTCTGACAGTGTGGTATTCTAGGACTGTTCTGACAGTGTGGTATTTTAGAACTGTTCTGACAGTGTGGTATTCTAGGACTGTTCTGACAGTGTGGTATTTTAGAACTGTTCTGACAGTGTGGTATTCTAGGACTGTTCTGATAGTGTGGTATTTTAGAACTGTTCTGACAGTGTGGTATTCTAGGACTGTTCTGACAGTGTGGTATTTTAGAACTGTTCTGACAGTGTGGTATTCTAGGACTGTTCTGACAGTGTGGTATTTTAGAACTGTTCTGACAGTGTGGTATTCTAGGACTGTTCTGACAGTGTGGTATTTTATAACTGTTCTGACTGTGTGGTATTCTAGGACTGTTCTGACAGTGTGGTAATTTAGAACTGTTCTGACAGTGTGGTAATTTAGAACTATTCTGACAGTGTGGTATTTTAGAACTGTTCTGACAGTGTGGTATTTTAGAACTGTTCTGACAGTGTG
>NZ_CAHJWD020000047.1 GCF_903642095.1 Bathymodiolus brooksi thiotrophic gill symbiont
TTCTGTTTAAACACGAAAGAACCACTTGACCAATCATAGTCACACATATATAGAGCAGAGTTATTGAAAAGTATCGGTTTTATCGGTTTTGCCGACAAAAAATGTGAAAGTCCGATAAAAACAACATAAATATCGGCCCAGATGTCCGATTAAAAAAAAATGCGATGTTTAAATTTTTTCCGGAAATTCGTACCCGCTCCGCATAATGGTTTTCATATTATAGTGAAGAACCATTCGGAATTCCGATTGTTCTTTCCAATGTCGGATGAGACCCGAGAGCTTCCGTACTATAACAAACAACAAACAAGCATGGCTACATCATGGCCGATTAAATTTCACACAGATGCTAAGACGGGTGTGAAGAGCTCAGAACAAAAAATAATGAAAAGTGCGAAGCCTATAGGAAGCGGTTATTTTTAAGCAGCTGTACTAGATAAGATAAGATTTTATTGGTCCAAATTAAAGGGCCCACGAAGGGGCATATAAACATAATAAAACATAAGGTGATTGCATAAAATATCATATAAATTATAAATACAAGAATGAGAGACATGACTAGTGTTAAAATATGCGATACCAGCTATCCGAAACAGTGACTTTTTAACAGGAAATCACACATGCATATTAAAGTATCTTTACTTTCTGAGTTTAAAAGCCAGACCTTGGCTACAAAATGACAACGAAAATTTGTGTTGAACATTACGGCCCAATAGTCAATACGGGGATAAGTTTTAAAAATTTGCAGGGCTCAAGTAAAAAATTTCTTTTCTTCGCAGGTTCCAAAAAATATTAAATCAGTACAGTATCTGACCAAGGCATGAGAAAACTTGTGTACAAAAATGGGCATTGACACAACAAACAACAGCTCACAAAACTGTCGTGCATGGCTCTTAAAGAGCACACTAGAAAAGACCTTGAATCAAAATTTAGGAATATTTATGCCTTGATTAAAAAAAATAGGCTAATATCTGACATTGCATGGCTTAATCAGTTAGACAGGGAAAAAGGACTAGATCATAGTAAAACCTATGACATATATGACTGCAGCGACGTGTTTTATGGAATTTATTTCCCTCAGAGAGGGAAAAACTCATTGGCAATTTGTCTCCCTCACCATGGATACCAGTACAGATGACAGTGACTGTTACTGAACAGGAAACTATATTTATTAGAAACTGTGTCCAGGGATTTGTGTGTATTGGTGAACCCAAAACAACCAGTTCTGAAGATATGTTTGCCTGTGTAAATGAAAACTATTTAACCAATCATAAGTCTAAATTTGTTGGATTTGGTTGTGATGGGGCTTCTAATATGATGGGATGTAAAACTGGTCTGGTTACTCGTCTTCAGGAATGTTACCCAGAAGTGGAAGATATTGGAAATGATAGAGAAGTAAAAATTGAAAGTGAGAGGGAAATCAGAGTAATAGGGAGGGAGAGAGAGACACTGAGGAAAATAGGGACGAGAGTGATGTAAACATTGATGGCGAGATTGATAGTGAATCAGAGTGTGAGCAGAGTGAAGATGAAACTTTTAGAAATGTTAACAAATTTGTAGAAATAGATTTGATTTTGATTTGATTTTTGGTGTTTTAGCGCCACTTTCAGCTATATCATTGCGACCAGTTTTAGTGGTGGAGGAAGCCAATATTTCAGCTATATCATTGCGACCAGTTTTAATGGTGGAGGAAGCCAGAGTACCCGGAGAGAATCACCGACCATGGGCAAGCAACTGGTAAACTTTATCACTTGCGGCTACAAGTTGAGTGCACCCTTTTTGTAATTTACAAAGCCGGGCGCGAACCCACGCCGTATTGGTGATAGGCTTGTACGAGCTGTTTGATCCAGCGATCTAACTCATTGAGCCACCCAGGCCCTATGTAGAAATAGAAGATGAAATGGAGTACATGTATAATTAAAACATAATACAACTGGTGTGTTTACTTATTTCATTCTGATTTTCAAAATTTTATTTTTTTAAAGTTATTTCGGACTGACAAAAGTTTGTTCGGACTGACAAAATTCTGAAGGGTATCAGACCGAATGACTGACACAAGAAAATAAATTTCAAGAACTCTGTGTGTCACTACTG
>NZ_CAHJWD020000048.1 GCF_903642095.1 Bathymodiolus brooksi thiotrophic gill symbiont
CATTTTTTATAATCTGCCTTAGAAACCACATCAACCACAATTGGCATAAAACCATGGTCTTTACCGCATAACTCAGCACATTGCCCACGATAAGTGCCAATTTTTTCAATCTTAGCCCATGCATCATTAATAAAACCCGGATTAGCATCTTGTTTAACGCCAAAATCACGAACCCACCAACTGTGAATAACATCATTAGAGGTAATTAAGAAACGAATTGAGGTGTCCACGGGTAAGACTAAGCGCTTATCAACATCCAATAAATAGTTATCAGCATTTTCACGCCCTGCATCTGTGCCGTTAATCGCATCTCTAGAATTTTGTGATAAGTTTGAAATAAAACTAATACCTTCTTGAGGATAATCATACTGCCACTTCCACTGATGACCTGTAATTTTAACGCTCATCTCGGCTTTGGTTGTGTCTTCCAAGTCAATCAACACCTTTGACGCTGGAACTGCCATACCAACCAAAATAATGATTGGAACGATTGTCCATATCAATTCTGCTTTGGTGCTTTCATGAAAGTTTGCTGGCACTGCACCTTTTGATTGTCTGTGTGTGTATAGTGAATAGAACATCGCACCAAATACCACAATGGCAATAACGACTGACACCCAAAAAACCATCATATGTAAACCGTAAATATCACGGCTGATTGAAGTTACTCCTTCAGTCATATTCAGTCCGTATTCAGCAAACGCATTAAAACTCAATAATAATCCAAATACTACTAGTTTTTTCATCATTTCTCCCTAAGAATTTAATTAACAGTCGTGTATTATTCACAAGAAATAATATTTTGCAAGTTTATAATTATTTGGCAATATAATAATATAGTAATGTGTTACTATGACAGTAAAAAATGAGTATATTAGTCTCTCTCTACTTTTTAATTCCCTTGATTTAAATGTTTAAAAAATTACTAAAAATATCCCTTGTTCTTGCGCTTATCGTTATTGTCCTAGGTGCTTATACACGCCTTGGTGATGCTGGATTAGGGTGTCCCGATTGGCCCACTTGTTATGGGCAACTAATTGTGCCAGATGCAATAGATGGCACCAAATTTGCAGGCTACGAACGCCCACTTGAATCCATCAAAGGCTGGAAAGAAATGGTGCATCGTTATGCCGCCTCCTTATTAGGGCTCGCCATTTTTGCACTATTTTTCTTGGTCATTAGAGATAAAACAAAACGCCCTCAAACGCTTGCATTGCCAGCATTTACCGCCTTATTTGTTATGTTACAAGGTGCTTTTGGTATGTGGACAGTTACTTTATTGGTTCATCCCGGTATTGTTACCACGCACCTTGTTGGTGGCTTTGTTACCACTGCTTTGCTGACATGGTTGTTGCTCAACCAAGGAAGACCCGCTATTACCTATAGACATATTTTTAAAAGACACAAACTCTTATTAACAATAACTTTGTTTATTTTAAGTATGCAAATTGTGCTTGGTGGTTGGACTTCTACCAACTATGCAGCCTTGTCTTGTGGTGAAGAATTCCCAAAATGCTTAGGGTCTTGGTGGCCAACAATGGATTTTGTCAACGCATTACATTGGGGGCCAGTTGGCACAGAATATGACTATGAATATGGCATATTAGAAAATCCAGCCCGTGCTGGCATTCAAATGATACATCGTATTGGTGCGTTAATTACCACATTGTTTATCGCATTGTTAATTTATGTATTGAGCTGCTACCCACATCTTAAATCAAACTTAATGCTGATTGGGGGCTTATTAGTGGCACAAGTAACCCTAGGTGTTTTAAATGTATTGTTGTCAATTCCAATGGCAATCGCTGTGTTGCATAATATGGTAGCGTTGTTATTGTTATTGAGTGTATTGGCATTACTACACAAAGTAATTAGGGTGCCAGCTAAGGCTTAACTTGGTAACACCAACTTTACCACGGCAATAACTGCCATAATAAAAACAATTGTCATGATGAGTCCAACAATAATATAAGGCCATGGTCCCTGTTTTTCTGTGCGTTCAAAGTCTTTAACAAGATCTTCTCTTTTGCCCACACCAATCATAGCTGAAGTTACTGCTTTAAATACTTGCCCCAATCCTTTCATAATATTGCCTTTATAAAGTTATCAAAAAATAATGGTCAATCAATAATGCTACAAACAGCAACATTAAATAATTTACCGAAAACATAAATGTTTGCCATGCAATTCGATTGTCATCTGGATTGGTATAAATCTTAATAGCGTATGCCAAAAACATAAAACCTAAGATTAAAGCAGAAACAAGGTAAATTAAGCCAGACATACCCGACAAATAAGGCAACAATGTTACCAATAACAACAAGATTGTATAGAGCAAAATCTGTAGCCGAGTATAAGCCAAGCCATGGGTAACTGGCAACATTGGCACATCAACTTTTTTATATTCTTCCACTCTAAATATTGCTAACGCCCAAAAATGTGGTGGTGTCCAAATAAACACAATCAAAAACAACAACAACGCATACTCTATACCTTGTGTACCTGAAATCGCAGTCCAGCCTAATATCGGTGGCGCTGCACCTGCCGCCCCCCCAATCACAATATTCTGTGGAGTAGCACGCTTTAAATACATGGTGTAAATCACCGCATAACCAATCAGTGAAACAAAGGTTAGCACCATAGTAATGGTATTCACAAATAACTGCAAAATCCCTAAACCAACGATACCTAAAAACACGCCCCAAACCAATGCCTGATTACGACTCACTTTGCCTTGTGGCAAAGGGCGCTTATCAGTGCGTGACATTTGAATATCAATTTGTTCATCAACAATATGATTAAACACTGCCGCCGAAGCAGATGCCATTGAAATACCTATAGAAGCAGTAATCATCAACATTGTATCTGGCACATACGGTGCAGGTACCGATAAAAACATACCCACCACTGCGGTGAGTAAAATTAAAGCTACTACTTTTAGTTTGCAAAGTCCGAGTAAGTTACGAAGTGATGGCATCATTATCTACCTATCCCTCAACCAATGCGTGAGTATTTAAACAGGCGTTTCAAGTCTTTAAGCATACGCTTAATACTAAGTGTTTGCGGATTGTAATGCATCATCACATTGCCCAATGGGTCAATTAAAAACAAGGTGTTGTTGGGAAATTTAGCCAATTGTTGGCTCAATGTAGCGCTTGGGTGTGCAATCAAAACGCCTACTTCTTGCACATCAGTTGAACCATTAATTAATAGCATTCTTTGAATACGGCGCATATCTTCATTCATCAAAATGCGAATGGTTTTCATATCCTTGAGTGCTTTCTTACAGATGCCATCACAAGCGTTGGTTACATAAGTTAGCGTCCATAAACCCTGCAAGTTACCCTGTGTATTGTTAGAAAAACGCACATCTTGTTTTTCCGTGGCAATAATTGGGTTAACAAACTCTCCGTAGTTCACGGTATTGCCAGTAAAAGCAGTTGGATTCCAATAGAAAAATGCTGTGCCAAGCGCAATTGGCAACACAAATGAAGCCAATAACACCCATAATTCTTTTTTAGAGTTCATAAAATCCTATTTTTTTGCAATACAATGTGCGAGATGATACGCCTATAACGACCAAATAGTTAAACAATCAATATGGGCTCTAACCCAATCTAACCTCAATACCCTTTGCTTGCATTGCTTGCTTAGCTTGTGCTATCGTGTATTCGCCAAAATGAAAAATACTTGCCGCTAATACTGCATCTGCACCACCTTGTAAAACGCCTTCAGATAAATGCTCTAAATTACCAACGCCGCCAGAGGCAATCACTGGCACACCCACTGCATCAGTCACTGCTTTGGTAAGCGCTAAATCAAACCCTGTTTTAACGCCATCGCAATCCATTGAAGTCAACAACACTTCGCCCGCACCATTTTCACCTTGTGTCATTTTCACTGCCCATTCAACAACATCAATACCAGTAGCCTTACGCCCGCCGTGAGTAAAAATTTCCCATTTTCCCTCTGCCACTTTTTTCGCATCAATCGCAATGACAATACATTGTGAGCCAAATTCTTCACTAAGTTGATTGATTAAATCAGGATTAAAAATTGCCGCAGAATTAACCGCAACTTTGTCTGCCCCAGCATTCAGCATTACACGCACATCATCCGATTTACGAATGCCACCACCCACCGTTAGTGGAATAAAAACCTGCTCGGCAATCGCCTCCACCATATGTACAGTCGTATCTCTGCCCTCGTGTGAGGCAGTAATGTCTAAAAAGGTAATTTCGTCTGCCCCTTCATCATCGTAACGCTTTGCCACCGCAACAGGGTCGCCCGCATCTTTGATATCAACAAACTTAGTGCCTTTAACCACACGGCCATCACGCACATCAAGACAAGGAATAATTCTTTTTGCTAAACTCATAAACGCAGATTTTACCGTAGTCGGTATAATCTGCGTTTATGAATATTCCAAAACACATTGCAATTATTATGGACGGCAACGGTCGCTGGGCAAAAAAGCACAACTTGCCCCGCATTGTGGGACACAAAAAAGGGGTGGATGCGGTGCGCACTATTGTTAAATATTGTGGCACAATTGGCGTGCAAACACTGACGCTATTCGCCTTTAGTAGTGAAAATAAAAATCGCTCTAGTGAGGAAGTTTCACTGTTGTTTAAGTTGTTTTTAACTGTGCTTAAAAAAGAAGTGAACAAACTCAATAAACACAATGTTCGACTTAAAATTATCGGCGAACTAACACTATTTCCTGCCGATGTGCAAGAAATAGCCACCGAAGCACAAACATTATTAGCAAACAATTCAGGGCTAACTTTGGTCATTGCAGCTAATTATGGCGGACAATGGGACATCGTCAACGCTTGTAAACAAATAATTGACAATAAAGTAACTACTGATGAGTTAAATGAGGGAAAATTCTCACAATATTTGTCGCTAAAAAATAATACGGTGGATTTGCTCATTCGTAGTAGTGGTGAGCAGCGTATTAGTAATTTTTTACTATGGGATATTGCTTATAGCGAATTATATTTTACTAACACGCTGTGGCCTGATTTTGATGCAGGAGAATTGGACAAAGCGATTGTATGCTTTAATCAGCGTGATAGGCGTTATGGAGGACGAGATGAATGAATTAACAAAAAGAATACTGACCGCTAGCGTCTTAGCGCCATTCGTATTATTCTTGATTTTGAAATATCAAATTGGTTTTTTAATCCTTGCTGTCATAGGTAGTTTAATCGTAGGATATGAGTTTGCCAAACTTAGTAAAATGAAGCCGCTTTTATTGTGGCTGGTGATGGCGTTTATTTCTATTATTTTCTACTCTCTTCTTTATATCGACCTTCATTTAATGGCATATTTTCTACTACTGCTGTTCTTCTTAAGTATGGCATTTTGGCTTAAAAACTTATTTTTAGTATTTAATTACCCCAATAGCAAACCAAAAAATACCGAATTCGGAAAAGTCGTCAACTTATTTTTATTAATTACACCGCTTATTTTCTTACCTATATTGCAAACACAAAATGTTGCTATGATTTTATTGCTACTGTTTATTGTTTGGGGAGCGGATAGTTTTGCCTATTTCGCAGGCAAAGCCTTTGGCAAACACAAACTGGCACCCAACCTGAGTGGTGGGAAAACTATTGAAGGTGTCGTTGGTGGCTTGATTGGCGTGTTGCTTATCACTGGGGTATGGATGTTTGTTACCAATAATGTCAATTATAACTTTTTATTACTGGCGCTAATAACTGGCATCTTTTCGGTGGTAGGCGATTTATACGAAAGCATTTATAAGCGTGAAGCAGGCGTAAAAGACAGTGGTAATATTCTACCGGGGCATGGTGGTATGTTTGACAGATTGGATGGACTTTTGGCTGCTACACCAATATTTTTCATAGGTCTAGAATTTTTAATATGAAAAATATTGCCATCTTGGGGGCAACTGGCTCTATCGGCGACAGCACGCTATCGGTAGTAGATTTACACCCTGATAAATTTAATATTTTTGCACTCAGTGCCCACACTAATTGGCAAAAAATGCAAGTGCTCTGTGAAAAATACCACCCCAAATTTGTTGTTATGGCAGAAGAGGAATCAGCAAACAAACTTCAGCAATCCCTTATTCAAAACCAAGTTTCAAACTGCAAAGTGCTAAGTGGAAAAGAAGCACTATGTGAACTTGCTGCACACGCTGAAACTGATTTCGTTATGGCGGCAATTGTTGGTGCTGCTGGCATGGCATCCAGCCTTGCTGCCGCTAAAGCGGGTAAACGCATTCTGTTGGCAAATAAAGAATCTTTGGTGTTAGCAGGAGATTTGTTTATGCAAACGGTGCGTGATAATAATGCCGAACTTATTCCAGTAGATTCTGAGCATTCGGCGATTTTCCAATGCTTGCAAAGCGGGCAATCTGGACTAAGCAAAATTCAACTCACTGCCAGTGGCGGTCCATTTTTACACACACCAATTGCACAGTTAAAAACCATCACCCCCAGCGAAGCATGTGCTCATCCAAACTGGTCAATGGGGCGTAAAATTTCGGTAGATTCCGCCACCATGATGAACAAAGGGCTAGAGTCCATTGAGGCGCATTATTTATTTAATTTGCCCGCTGAAAACATTGATGTCGTCATTCATCCACAATCTATTGTGCACTCCTCAGTTTATTACGAAGATGGCGCCACCTTATCGCAACTTGGCAATCCCGATATGCGCACAGTAATTGCTTATGCGCTAAGTTATCCCAATAGAATGACTTCTGGCGTTGCACCATTAGACTTAACAAACAACTCGCCATTGGAATTTTATACCCCTGATTTGAATAAATTTGCTTGTTTGCGGTTGGCGTTTGAAGCGCTCAAACAAGGGGGCAATGCCATGGGAACGCTCAATGCCGCTAATGAAATTGCCGTTGAGCATTTTTTAAACAACAAAATCGGCTTTTTAGAGATTGCAAAAATTGTTGAA
Source organism: Bathymodiolus brooksi thiotrophic gill symbiont (assembly GCF_903642095.1). Classification (GTDB taxonomy): domain Bacteria; phylum Pseudomonadota; class Gammaproteobacteria; order PS1; family Pseudothioglobaceae; genus Thiodubiliella. The sequence goes on from NZ_CAHJWD020000048.1 coordinate 6,946, forward strand.
CGCACTTTAAATACCGTTCAACACACAAAGGTAACTTCACTAGAGGCTATTATCGCTAACGACAAAATTGCACGCGAAACTACACAAAGGATCATTAATGCGTAAATTTCTACTAATTATGTTATTTCTTATCGGTAGCGTCAATGCACTTGAGTATACTACTATCCACATCACTCGCTCACTCAATTATGATGCACAAAAAGCCCGCATCAGCCAAAAAACTGTAAACAACATTTTGCGTATTTTCTCGTGGAGAATTGACTTCAATAAAGATTTAAGAAAAGGCGACAAGTTTATTATTGTAGGCAAAAAAGGTGCCGCACCGAGTGCAATAATTTATGTTGGCGCTAAAAAACGCATCGCTGTTTTTTCTTATGTTGATAAACGGGGACGCTTAAACTACTACGATAGCCGTGGCAAAACACTGTATCCTTCTTTTGCAAGATCACCCGTGAAATACAGCCGTATTAGTTCAAAATTTACCAGAAAACGCTTTCATCCCATCCTAAAAATCTACCTACCACACAGAGCCGTTGATTATGTCGCCAGCAAAGGCACACCCGTTTATGCCGTTGCCGATGGCATTATCAAACACAACAAATACATGGGTGCTTTAGGCAATGTGGTCTACATCAAACACGGCAGCAACTACACCACAGTTTATGCACATTTGTCTAAATTTGCCCATAGACTCAAACCCTCATCCAAAGTTAAAAAAGGTCAAGTAATCGGCTATGTCGGTTCAACAGGTCGCTCAACAGGCCCACATCTACATTACGAATTACGCTACAAAGGCATCCGTAAAAATCCACTCACCTACTCACTACCCAAACAAAAAAAAGTTGTAAATTCTGATTTAAGACGCTTTCAAAGTAGAGCAAACAGTATCTTACGCAACCTATAAAATCAGCACCATTACAAACCTTTGCATAAATACAAATCATTGACACAATTAATATGATTATTTTTTGAAGGTGATGCAATTGATTTGCTCTGTGGTGCTAGTAGACGATACTTAGTATCATCGCTTTTGGCAATCACTTTATCACTGATGTCGCCTCACTAACATCATTAAATGAATTGGCTGTGTGTTTATTGGCTGACAATCCAATTACGCCAATTTTTCACTTGTAAATGTCCGTTTCTGTTATCAATGTATTGCGTTTGATATTGAGCTGCACCTTTAACGCGATTTAATGTGGCAAAAGTAATCAACTCATCAATATGTCGCTTGTCTTTCAAAACTGGCACCAAAGATTCATTCCTGATAACTGCAGCAACAAAAGCAGACTGCGGATTAGCATGCATCCTAACCGATTCTTCAAGCAAATTAAGCGCCATCAGCTTATCTTGAACAAACCCATTGTTACCATCTAATAAATACAAAGCACTGTCATAAATCGCTGGGTCGTAACCTTGTTTAAGCAAAGTGGCTAATATTTTATTGGCTGCAGTTATTTGCGGTGAATAGCCCATCAAACGATTGCCAGCACGCACTTGTTTAGAAGATTCATACGCTGCATCCAAATCATTAAATTTAAACATTCCTTTTAGCAACAACCTTTGACCACTCATAACCACACTAGGAGAGTTAATTTCATTACCTGTTTGAATCAACTTTAGTGCACCTTCGCTAAGTGGCGAGGCTATCGTAGGCTGTATTAACAATAATAAGATTGGGGTAAGTTTTTTAATTAGGCTGGTTGTCATGGGCAAATTTTACCACAGACAACAGAAATGCAATTTAGGTTAAAATAATGCTTAAATTTCCACTCAAAACTTCTATGAAAACACTTTTTGAAACTTCGCTCAGCCTGCCGCTTATCCAAAAAGGCAAGGTGCGAGATATTTATGACATTGACGATAAACGCATGTTGATTATTACCACCGACCGCCTCAGTGCCTTTGATGTGGTTTTTCCAAAACCCATTGCTGGCAAAGGTCAAGTGCTGACCGAAGTGGCAAATTTTTGGTTTGAAAAAACACAGCATCTTATCCCCAACCACCTAACATATGAGCCACTTGATAGCGTTTTAACACCAGCAGAAATCAAACAAGTGGAAGGGCGAGCCATTATTGTTAAAAAACTCAAGCCCCTACCGATTGAAGCCATTGTGCGTGGCTATCTCATCGGCTCTGGCTGGAAAGACTACCAAACTTCGGGCAAAATATGTGGCATTGAATTGCCAAAAAATTTGCGTCTAGCAGAAAAACTACCCACTGCACTTTACACCCCGTCAAACAAGGCCGCTATCGGTGATCATGACGAAAATATTGATTTTGCCCAAACAGTTGCAATCGTCGGCGAAGATTTAGCACAACAAATCAAGCAAACTAGCCTAGCACTCTACAACTTTGCCAGCGACTACGCCCTGAAAAAAGACATTATTATCGCTGACACCAAATTTGAATTTGGACTAGATGAAAACAACCAGCTAACACTAATGGACGAAGTTCTAACCCCTGATTCATCCCGCTTTTGGTCAAAAGCCGACTACCGCATTGGCACCAGTCCAAAAAGTTTTGACAAACAAATTGTGCGTGACTATTTAGAAACGCTAGACTGGGACAAAACCCCACCTGCACCAAACTTACCAGACAATATCACACACACAACTGCCCAACAATATCACCAAGTGCAGCAATTACTAACGCAATCTAATAAAAAAGACAATGCTTGAATTTTTGCCAGTTAAGCAGGATTTAGAAAAGGAATAGACTAACACAATGATTAAAACAGGCAACATACAAAAAATGCACACCTCGCTTGCGAGTGATAATGCAATCTACCAAATGCCGATTGGCAATAATTTGGTGTTAATGAACGAATTAATTGGTCAAGAAATTTCCCTCACATTCAACGGCGAAATCACTTGCTCAAACTGTGGCACAACCACTCGGAAAAGTTATTCCCAAGGTTATTGCTTCCCATGTTGTCGGGATTTGGCACGGTGTGATTTGTGCATTATGAAACCTGAAACTTGCCATCATCACCTTGGCACTTGTCGTGAGCCGTTATGGGGGCTGGATAATTGCTTTGCACCACATATTATTTACTTAGCAAATTCGTCAGGTGTCAAAGTCGGCATTACTCGCAAAAGCAATATGCCCAGCCGCTGGATTGACCAAGGTGCGGTGCAGGCTTTGCCAATACTTGAAGTTGATACACGACTTAAATCTGGGCAAATTGAAGTTGCTTTAAAGGCATTTGTCAATGACAAAACCAACTGGCGAAAAATGCTTAAAAACGAAGTGGATGCTACCGACCTTGTGGCAAAAAAACAACAACTACTTGCAGAAGTGGCTCATTTAACAGCAGACTTAGGGGCACTAACCTTAGACAATGAAGTGATAAAAATTAACTACCCTGTGGTAGAATATCCGAGCAAAATTAATTCATTAAATTTTGATAAAACGCCTGAAATTTCTGGCGTTTTACAAGGCATTAAAGGGCAATATTTATTATTAGACACAGGCGTTCTTAATATTAGAAAATTTAGTTCATACAACATTACATTAACTTATTAGGAAAGCAAAATGGCAGAGTTGCAAATTGAAACACTAAAAGCAGGCAAAGGCAAAGCGTGTAAAGCCGGCGATAAAATCTCTGTGCATTACACAGGCTGGCTAACAAATGGTAAAAAATTCGACTCAAGCCTAGATTATGGCAGTCCGTTTGACTTCACACTCGGCACAAGCGAAGTCATTCCCGGCTGGGATCAAGGCGTTGAAGGTATGAAGGTCAATGAAAAACGCAAACTCACCGTCCCCTCAAAATTGGCTTATGGTGAATTTGGCTCAGGCGTAATCCCACCAAGTGCCATAACAATTTTTGAAATTAAACTACTGGCTATCAAGTAATGAGTTACACAGTATTATCATTATTTAGCGGTTGTGGGGGGCTTGATTTGGGGTTTCAAGGAGGGTTCCGTTTTCTTGACAAACACTTTTCAAAGAACAACTTTAAAATAATCTGGTCAAATGATATAGATAAAAATGCGTGCCAAACTTACCAAAATTATTTTGACCATCCAATAATTTGTGGCGATATTAGAGAAATATTATCAAACAATCACACAGGTATGTTTAATAATCCGATGCCCCTAAAGTCCGACATTGTGCTTGGTGGCTTTCCTTGTCAAGACTTTAGCCACTCAGGAAAAAGAAAGGGGTTTGATAGCAAAAGAGGAACCTTATATCAAGCAATGTCCGACACTATTACAAGAACAAAACCGAAAGTTTTTTTAGCCGAAAATGTTAAAGGGCTTCTAACAATCAACAACGGTGCAGCAATAAAACAGATTGTGCAAGATTTTGAGGCAATAGGATACCATGTGTCCTATAAACTCTTATTAACGGCAAATTTTGGCGTTCCTCAAAAGAGAGAAAGGGTTATTATTATTGGAACAAGAAAAGACCTATTGCCAAAATTTGACTTTAGCTTATTATCAAACCAAAACACCGAGTGGATGTCGGCACAACAAGCAATAGGCGA
>NZ_CAHJWD020000049.1 GCF_903642095.1 Bathymodiolus brooksi thiotrophic gill symbiont
GCTCTTCCTGTATATTGGTTACATCCTGTATATTTACAACTGACAGCTAATGCATGACAAACAATTTTAATCAGCCATCAGTATCATAAAATACATTTTTCTTAAATCTTTATTTTAAATGAAATTAAAAAAATCATTATAAGAGTGAATTCAATTCAAGCTTTTATTTACTTTCCAACTTTGAAATAAATATCATTATGTGTTAATATTTAAAAAATAGTAATTATTCATTTAAGTTTTATTTCATGTTTGGTTGTATTTATCCGGATATGTGTATTGCATACAACATTACATCATCTGATCGCTCCATTGGACATTATTTACAAACACTTTATAGCTCCTCCTATTTTATGTCGTAATACCCATAAGTCATAGCGATTTACTATTTCCAGTTTGACGGATTTTTTCGATGAATGCATCCTAACTTGAATAATACTGCGCCCTCTATCGGCACTTTCGCTGGATGAGGGCTTGAACGCTCTTAGTGGTAAAAATCCGTCAGGCTGCTGGCTGGTACAGCCGACCAATCAAATGTCAGATATTAGCAAGTATGCGCATTAGTGAATCCATTTACTTCCGTTTCTAAATATTGACAAAACAAACACGGAGAATGATTGTGCACGTGCCTTTGCATATTTAGAAAACAAATACACTTTTATTCTCATAATTATGATTTAAATTGCCATAGATTCACAAATCTTTAAAGATTTAAAAAAATAAAACACGGTGTAATCATTTTTTGAAGTTTTTATGTTTTAATCTAAATTTGCTAAAATGTCGCAATACACATCTAACATGTTTTTTTGTAATGTATGTGGGACAATAAAAGTGAATTTATTGTGGATAATAGGGTCGACACACGTAACTTGCCGTTAACATAAGATTGTATAAATATGGATATGCACAAGTTAAATTAAGGAAAATGGGATGAAATAATAAAGAAATTTTATTGAAAATAAATATGTAAACAGAAAGTTGATTATTTCATAAATTAAAATGATTTTTAATACAATTTATAAAGAAATACCCATGACAATATCGTTATTTAGGTAAATACTTATTAGACTGATTTTTTTAAACCCATTTTTGTCTTTAATTGATAACTGACCCAAGTTAGCCTAAATAAATGAAATGTGACTTAATGTGTTAATTATATAAATCCTTGCCTTCTATCAATTTTAATTTCTTATCTAATTCTTATTCTTATT
>NZ_CAHJWD020000050.1 GCF_903642095.1 Bathymodiolus brooksi thiotrophic gill symbiont
AGCAACTTTTTGTGCTTTATTTTGTAATACCATAACTTGTTTTTGTGTTTTTACTTGCATAATTACCTCTCTTGATTTTGATTTGATTTTCATTTTTCTTGCTACCCTTATTCTAACTTAGAAAAATAGAGTAACAAGCACGATTATACAATAGAATATTTGTAACATTTTCATGAAAAAATAATTATCTTCATTCCCAAATAAGAACTTAAAATAAAGCAAAAAGCTCTGTATTTAAATCATTTTGGACGCTAATTTTTCAAAGTCAATACACTGAATTTTTACTCCTTGGCTAGCGAGGTAAAATGATAATCAAAAGCAATAATAAAATGGTTATCTAAACTCCCATAAAACCTTAATTTGTTCACAATTGTGCAGTGGAAGCGCTAGTGTCAATATAAACATCATAAGTAACATTGCCAAGAGTAACCCATTAACATTACTACTCCTGCTACTGCTCATGCCTTTAGCATCAACCTAAGCACCTTGATAGAGCCATCACCCATATTACTGGTTGCAACAATAAGCACTTACTCTGTTTTTAAATGTTAAATCGTATCATAATAATTGTGCCAAAATTACAAACTTAAATCTTAAGAGGACTTTACACATCAATACTTATCAAAACACAAAACCAAAGCAACTGGTTTTATTCCTTTTTTACAAAACAACCCCGATACTTTGTTGAACCCAAAGCGCAACATTGGCATCAGTGTTGGCATCACTATGAGTATAAACATCAAAGGTAATACCGTGTTCAGTCTCAGCATCTAATGCCTTAGTAAACCCTGAAGCATTCACGGAGTCGCCACCATTGCCTAATACTTTGAGAATATTGGTGCTGGTAGAAGCATCTAACACATCATTTAGATTGAGTATTAGGGTGTTGTTGCCTGAACCAATAATGTCTATTTCCTCAATATTTTGAATACGGGTATTGCTGATGTTGGTTAAATCTAGGGTTAAGCCACCACCATCTAGTGCTAGCGTGTCAATGTTACCACCACCATCCACACGAGCACGGTTGCCTGTGCCTATTTGTGCTAATGCAGCGATACTGTCGGCATTGAAGATAATGGTGTCGTTACCTGCACCTGCGTTGAAAACATCCATACCGCCGTTACCTGTCAGAATGTCGTTGCCCATACCAGCAACGAATATTTCATCATCACTAGTGCCTGTGAAGGTGTTGTCGTTTTCATCACCTAAATAGTTAATGGTGTATTTTAAGTCGCCACTAAGTTTGGTTAAATCAACAGCATCGGTATCGGTTTTACCGAAGATGACATAGGATTTTCCTGCGTCTGCTTTACTGCTTAGGCCGGCCCTCCAGGCACCAACAATCAAATCATCCAAGCCATCGCCGTTAACATCGCCTGCGGTGGAGACTGAGTAGCCACTCTCATCATTCGCATTCTCGCCATTAATAACAAAGCCCCCTGTGCCACTGGCAATAGCAGAGAGGTCAATTGTTGTACTGTCTTTTTTGCCGAAGATGACATAGGATTTTCCTGCTTTTGATATACCATTTAGTTGGACTTCATAAGCAGAACCAACAATCAAATCATCCAAGCCATCGCCGTTAACATCGCCTGCGGTGGAGACTGAGACGCCACTATTATCATTCATATCCTCGCCGTTAATGACAAAGCCCCCTGTGCCACTGGCAATAACAGATAGGTTGATTGTCGTGCTGTCGGTTTTACCGAAGATGACATAGGATTTTCCTGCTTTTGATTTACTGCTTGAGCCAGCATAACGAGCACCAACAATCAAATCATCCAAGCCATCGCCATTAACATCGCCTGCGTTGGAAGTTGACCAGCCACTTGAATCATTCACATTCTCGCCATTAATGACAAAGCCCCCTGTGCCACTGGTAATAGCAGAGAGGTCAATTGCTGTATTGTCTTTTTTGCCGAAGATGACATAGGATTTTCCTGTGTCTGATTTACCGCTTAGGTCAGCATAAGGAGCACCAACAATCAAATCATCCAAGCCATCGCCGTTGACATCACCTGCGGTGGAGACTGAAAAGCCATTCGCATCATTCGCATTCTCACCGTTAATGACAAAGCCTCCTGTGCCAATAACAGATAGATTGATTGCTATGTTGTCAACTTTACCGAAGATGACATAGGATTTACTGGCTGAAAAAGCACCAACAATCAAATCATTCAAGCCATCGCCATTGACATCGCCTGCGGTGGAGACTGAACAACCATTGCGACCATTCACACTCTCACCGTTAATGACAAAGCCCCCTGTGCTATTGGCAACAGCAGAGAGGTCAATTGCTGTGCCGTTGGTTTTACCGTAGATAACATAGGATTTACCTGCGTTTGATTTACCGTTTGGGTCGGCTTGAGAGGCACCAACAATCAAATCATCCAAGCCATCGCCGTCGATATCGCCTGCGGTGGAGACTGAGCGGCCACTCCAATCATCTGCACTCTCACCGTTAATAGCAAACCCCCCTGTGCCACTGGCAATAGCAGATAGGTTGATTGTCGTGCTGTCGGTTTTACCGAAGACAACATAAGATTTACCTGCGGTTGATTTACCGCTTGGATCGGCTCCAAAAGCACCAATAATCAAATCATCCAAACCATCACCGTTGACATCGCCTGCGGTGGAGACTGAGTAGCCACTTTGATCATTCGCATTCTCACCGTTGATAACAAAGCCTTGTGCCAAGATTTTTACCGATACAACAATAAGTTGTTCTGTTTTATTACCTGCAACATCAGTAGCAACAATGGTAACTGTGTCGTTATCATGCACTGATGTTTGTATTGTTTTGTAAGTTAGTATTCCAGTGTCAGTAGTAATCGAAAATTTATCGGCATTTGTCCCTTTTATGCGATAAGTAATACCTTCATCTGCATTACCACCATTAAGGTTAGTTGCTTGAGCATCATAAACAGTAGTTGTAATAGGGGTGTCGACATCAACATTAATTTCAGTGGGTTGCAAGTCAAATGTTGGGCCTGTGTTATCTACAACAATACGCAAAGTATTTTTACCTATATCTGAGACATTGCCACCTGCATCGGTTTGCCTAACCTGAATAGCATTAGCCGCATAAGTAGCATTATCAGCTAGCGTAAAATTATTGCCTGTGCCGTCAACAAAGCCATTATCACCACTAATAGAATACTGCCAAGTTGCACCCACTTCTAAATTATTAACAGTAATCACGCCATTATTAGTAATGTTATCGTTATCTAATCCTGTATCTACAAAGTCAAATGTTGGTTGAGCTGGTTTGACTGTGTCAACCGCTGTTGTTATCGAATTTAAACCCGTAACATTGACACCATTTCTATCACCAGAAAGGTTAACGGTAACCGTATAATCACCTTGGATAAGTTTTGAAGTCCAAGTGTTATCATTGGCTAAAGTCCAAGTGTTATCACTATCAACACTTGGAATATTGTTACTAATTGTATGAATAGCAGTGCCACCTTGTGTAAAGACAATACTACTAATATTTATTGAAGTTACTGTGCCAATGATTGCCACTGTGCCACTTAAAGTAGTTGCTGCCATCTCATTAGCATTGATTTTATTATCATCACCAATATTATTCCAAGCAATTGAAGTAGAAAAACTAAACTCTTTTACCGATACAGTAATAAGTTGCTCTGTCTCATTGCCTGCAGTATCAGTGGCAACAATAGTAACTTTGTGATCACTTATTTGAGTTTGTTTGTCCCTATACTTTAATTCACCAGTAGTGCTGTTAATCGTAAATTTTTCTTTTTGAAAGCCGCTTTTTAAAGTGTAAGTAACTGTATCATCATCTGTTTCTGCCGTATATATTGTTTCTGATGCATTAGCATCTTTTTCAACATTAACAGTAGTTGAGCTAGTAAACACAGATTTTTCGGTATCTATGGTAATATCTGAAGCTTCGTTAATTTTAGTTATACCTAAAGTATTGCCATCTGCATCAAGTTTCTTAATTTGAATGGTATCAGCAGCATAAGTGCCATCGTCCAGTGTAAAACTCCCGCCTGTGCTAGAAGACTTAAAGGTAGCGCCACTATCAGTGGAATACTTCCAAGTTTCGCCTTCTTTTAAGCCATCAATAGTAATCGTATTATCGTTGGTGATGTTATCGTTTTTTGATAAGCCTGTATCTTTAAGGGAAAAACTTAGTTTATCGTTATCATCATCGCCATTACCACCACCACTACTACTACCAGCAACCACAACAGCTGCAACCACAACAGCAGCTACGATTTCTATATTTGAAGTAACAACATCAAGAAAACTTTGATCATCCGTGCTTACCGCACTAGATTCTGTAGAAACAATAGACTGCTCACCATAAAAATACACAATTTGCGTGCCATCTTCTAAAG
>NZ_CAHJWD020000051.1 GCF_903642095.1 Bathymodiolus brooksi thiotrophic gill symbiont
TATCTGTCTTTACCGGAAATTGCTTTCTACAATCTTTATGCCAATATGTATGCTTTTTAGACTTACACTTACTAATACTATCAACTCCACCACAATGAGGACAAATAGGCTTTTTATCCCATCTGATTTTTTCTAACCACTTTATTGCCTTATGCTCAGTTGAATACTCTGCTAATAACTCTACCATACTAATTGTTTTTACTTTTTTCACAAATACCATTTTTAATCTATTTGCGGATTATTATACCACTTCTTATTTTGAAAAAAATACTGTTTAATCATTTATTTACAAGGGTTTCTTAAATGATTTGCGGATTTAAATATATAATTCCCTAAAAAAGGGATAGTGCCAACTTCATCCAAAAATCTGGGAACAAACCAACCACCAAAATTAGCACAGCATTAATAGATAAAATCAGTTTCATATCTATTGGTGCTGAGAGGTTGATTTCTTTATCAGGTGCTTCAAAATACATAGATTTGATAATTTGTAGATAATAATAAGCACTGATAACAGCAAATACAACGGCAATAATTGCCACAATAATCATACCACTAGAAACGACTTGTTGTAAGATGAGTAATTTTGCATAAAAGCCGATGAATGGTGGCATACCTGCCATTGATAGCATAACAATTAACATCATTAAGGCAAACCAAGGTGAGTGCTTACTAAGTCCTTTGTAGTCGCTAATCAAATCTGCTTCAAAACCTTTTTTGTTGAGTAAAATGATAACGCCAAATGCCGCTAAACTCATTAACACATAAGCCAGAATATAGAATACTGCGGCACCATAACCGCTAACTACACCTGTGGAGAAGCCTAACAAGACAAAGCCAATATGAGAGATGGTTGAATAGGCTAGCAAGCGTTTGATGTTAGTTTGTAGTAATGCTACAATTGAACCCAATGCAATAGACAAAATCGCTAACATCATAAACAAATCTGACCAATAAGATTGCATCATGCCCAAACCATCAACCAGCAAACGCACCAACATTGCAACTGCAGCAATTTTTGGCACGGTTGAAATAAACATTGTTACTGAAGTTGGTGCACCTTGATACACATCTGGCACCCACATATGAAACGGCACAGCACCCAGTTTAAAGGCAATGCCAATAACCAAAAACACCAAGCCAAAGTTAAGCACCAAAATGTCTCTTGAGGCTAAAGTTGCACTGCTGGAAAATGCCATAATCTCACCAATATTAAGACTGCCACTGATGCCATAAATCATACTCATACCATACAACAATAAGCCCGATGCAATTGCACCTAATACAAAATATTTAAGTGCCGCTTCAACTGCCTCCGACCTATCACGAGCAATGGCGATTAAAGTATAAAGCGATAGAGATAAAATTTCTAAACCTAAATACAAAGTTAGCAAACTATAACCCGATACCATTACCATCATGCCCAATATTGATAACATTATCAAAACAAAATACTCGCCCCTAAATAAGGTATGTTGCAACAGATAATGGCGTGAATAAACCATTGCCACCATGGCTGACACCATCAAAAAGACTTTAAATACTGATGCCATATCGTCCAATACAAATGAACCACCCAAAATAATTGTTTCAGGTTGTCCAATCAGGTTAAACGCCAGCACGCCAGTAATAAGCAAACTTATTTGTGTTAAGTAATAAGTAACTTGCTTAAATGGCTTTGTTAAAAATAAATCTAATAACAAGATAATAACAATGGCACTTAATAAAAAGATTTCTGGCAAAATTGCCGTCAACGAAGTGGTGTCAAATTGGAAAGTATTTATCATAATTTTGAGGCTAATGCCTGATGTAATAAGTGGTCAATTGAAACATGTATAACCTCAATCACTGGTTGCGGATATAAACCCATAATTAGCACGGCCAGTGTCAAGATTGCTAAAATTGAAAATTCACGACTATTAATATCGTTAAGCGTTTGGACGGCTGGATTGGTGATTTTACCCCAAAATACCCGTTTTACCATCCACAGCGTATAAGCCGCACCAACAATCAGTGTCGTTGCCGCTAATACAGCATACCAAATATTTGCTTGCACGGCACCTAAAATTACCATAAACTCACCCACAAAACCTGAGGTTCCCGGTAATCCTGCATTCGCCATTGCAAATAAAACAGCAAAGCCAGTGAACTTAGGCATGGTGTTAATCACACCGCCATAGGTTGAAATCTCTCTTGAGTGTAAACGGTCATACAATACACCAACCACTAAGAACATTGCAGCTGAAATAAAACCATGTGAAATCATTTGCACCATTGCACCCTCCAAACCAAGGAATGCGCCTTCTGGGCTATTTGGATTGTAGGCTAAAAATAAAGCAAACACACCCAGCGTAACAAAACCCATATGTGAGATTGATGAATAGGCAATCAATTTCTTCATATCTCGTTGCACCAAAGCCACAAAACCAATATAGACAATAGCAATCAATGACAAGGTAATCATTACACCCGAAAATTGCAAAGACGCATCAGGTGTAATCGGCAATGAAAAACGGAAAAAGCCATAACCGCCCATTTTCAACATAATGGCCGCCAAAATAACAGAGCCGCCAGTTGGTGCTTGTACATGTGCATCAGGTAACCAAGTATGCACAGGAAACATTGGCACTTTCACCGCAAATGCCATAAAGAACGCCCAGAAAATCCATGCCTGTTCTGCCACTGTCAAACTAAGGTCGTGCATATCTAAAATTGAAAACGAGCCACTTTTGTTATACATATAAATCAGAGACACCAGCATAAATACCGAACCTAAAAAAGTATATAAGAAGAATTTAATCGCTGCATAAACACGATTATCGCCCCCCCAAATACCCACAATCAGTAACATTGGAATGAGTGACGCCTCCCAAAAAGCATAAAATAAAATTGCATCAAGGGATGAGAATACACCAATAATCAAGCCCTCCATCATTAAAAATGCCGCCATATAATGCGCTGGTCGCTTTTGAATAACTTCCCAACCTGCGGCAATCACCAAGATAGTGGAAAAAGTTGTCAAGATAATTAACGGCATAGAAATACCATCAACGCCCAAATGATAATAAATGTTAAAGTATGTAATCCAACTACTTTTCTCGGCAAACTGCATCAAATGCGTTGACGAATCAAAGCCCGTCCATAAACTCAACGACATCACAAACACCAAAATCGAAATCGCCAAACTCACCCAACGAGCCGTAACTGCTCGCTCATTGCCCAATAAAATAACCAATCCGCCACCAAAAATTGGCAACCAAATTAACAAACTAAGTATAGAATTTTCCATAATTAAATCACCAGCAATGGATTGTTACCCATAAACAGCGTCCAAGTTAAAATAATCAATAAACTAAAAATCATAAAAAAGGCATAATGATAAACATAGCCCGTTTGAATTGGGCGAACTATAGAAGCAATAAAGCCAACAAATTTGGCACTACCGTTTACTATAATAGAATCAATAAGAGCGGAATCTGAAATTTTCCATAAAAAATTGCCTAGTTTTTTAATGCCCTTTACAAATACAATCTCATTAAAACGATCAAACCCATATAAAGATTGCAATACATAATCAATAATAGAGAATTTTTTCTGCACCCAATCTGCCCACTGAGTTCGATAAATTGAGAATATCCAAGCCGTTGCAATACCGCCAATCATCATCCAAAATGGCACAGTTTGCACTGCATGAAAAATCATTGCTGTTGCCCCATGGAATTCATTACGCAACCCAGCCATTGGCAAATGGCTTGATGTAACAGTAATAGCATTGTCCAGCCAACCCATAAATAACATCGGTTCAATAGTAAAATAACCAATAATTGCCGAAGGGATTGCTAACATTATTAGCGGAATCGTAATTGACAACGGCGACTCATGCAAATGACTTTCGGTATGAGGATCAACACGCGATTGACCATGAAATACCAAGAAAAACAGTCTCAATGAGTAAAATGCCGTAATGAAAACACCTGCAACCACAGCATAATAAACCCAATCAGCATACGGTAAATTGGAAAAATGCACTGCTTCGATAATCATATCTTTCGAATAAAATCCCGAAAAACCCGGAAAGCCAATAAGTGCCAAAGTGCCAACCAGACCTGTCCAATAAGTAATGGGCATTTTCTTACGCAAACCACCCATTTTACGAATGTCTTGTTGGTGGTGCATTGCCACAATCACCGAACCTGCACCCAAAAATAATAATGCCTTAAAAAATGCGTGCGTCATTAGGTGGAAAATTGCCACTGAATAAGCACTCACACCTAAAGCAACCGTCATATAACCCAATTGCGATAAGGTTGAATACGCCACCACTTTCTTAATGTCATTTTGCACAATACCAAGTAATCCCATAAATAAGGCTGTAATTGCACCCACAATCATCACCACAGTAAGTGCCACATCGCTCATTTCAAACATCGGCGACATGCGTGATACCATAAATATTCCTGCTGTTACCATGGTAGCAGCGTGAATAAGTGCTGAAATAGGTGTTGGGCCTTCCATTGAGCCTGGCAACCACACATGGAGTGGCACTTGTGCTGATTTTCCCATTGCACCAACGAACAATAACAAGCAAATCACGGTAATTAAATCCATGCCCCAAAGTTGCTGATTTAGCGTGTTATCAAGACTGGAAAAAACCTCTGCATAATCAAGTGAGCCACTAAATGCCAATACCAAGCCAATGCCCAATAAAAAACCAAAATCGCCCACACGATTTACCAAAAAGGCTTTCAAATTCGCCTCAATAGCACTTTCTTTGTGATGCCAAAAACCAATCAACAAGTAAGAAACCAAACCTACCGCCTCCCAACCAAAGAACAATTGCATAAAATTATTGCTCATAACCAACATAAACATTGAAAAAGTGAACAAGGAAATATAACTAAAAAATTTGGTATAGTCTTTATCATCGTGCATATAGCCAATGGTGTAAATATGCACCATTAATGACACAAATGACACCACGACCAACATTACTGCTGTTAAATTATCCACCAAAAACCCAACACTAATGTTCAACTCACCAATCTGCATCCAAGTATAGAGGTTTTGATTAAAAATCGCACCTTGTTCTAGCACATGATAATTAAAGACCATAAGGGCAAGCACTGTAGAAACTAACACCCCTAAAACAGTAATAGTGTGCGTCGCTGTGCGACCTAGCGTGCGACCAAAGAAGCCTGCGATAATAGCACCTAATAAAGGTGAAAGTGCAATTGTTAAGTAAAAGTTTTCCATAGTTTATTGATTTTTAATATCATAAATAATCGTATCAGAGCTAAAATTTTGCCCATTTTTCCATTTTATGCCATATGTAGTAGCAACGACTGAATCAAAATAACCTGTGTTTTTAAGTGCTTGAAAAACACCAAGATTTAAACAAGCTTTAACATTAAAAACACCTAAAATATTAGGCATCCCAACTTTAATTAAATAGCCATTCAAGGGCTTTGTATTTAGTTCTTCTTGGTAAAACTTTATCATACCTACCCTCTCAAACTGTTAGTAACATCAACACTAATAGAGCCTTTATTTCTAAACAATAAAGTTAGAATTGCCAACCCAATTGCAACTTCTGCCGCTGCCACTGTTAAAATGAAGAAAACAAAAATCTGCCCCGCTTCATTGCCTAAAAAATATGAAAAAGCAATAAAATTCGTATTCACCGCCACCAAAATCAACTCAACACACATTAATAAAGTAATAATATTGGTTCGATTGACAAAAATACCAACCAAGCCAATACAGAAAATAATGGCACTCAGAATTAAATAATCACTCAAACTAATCATGATTTTCCTCCTTTATCCGGCGTAACAATGGAAACCAAACGCACCCTATCTTTGGCTTTAACACTAACTTGTTCTGAAATATTTTGACTCTTACGATTGCCTTCATTTTTATGCACTAAGGTAATCGCTGCAATAATTGCAATTAACAACAATACCGCCGCCAATTCAAATGGATAAACATAATCAGTATAAAGTTGCATCGCCAAAACAGTGATATTACTATAATCCGCCGCATGCCTTGCTGGTGCCGCTATCACTTCTAAACCAAATTGATTAGAACCTAATACCAACGCCATTTCTGCCACAATAATGATTGCCACAACCAAACCAAGTGGCAGATAACCTGCAAACTTCGCTCGTAGGGTGGATTTATCAATATTCAGCATCTTAATGACAAACAAAAACAGCACCATCACTGCACCAACATACACCAAAATCAAAGTAATTGCCAAAAACTCTGCTTCCAATAAAATCCAAATACTTGCCGCAGAGAAGAAAGACAAAATTAAAAACAGCACAGCTTTTGCCGCATTACGCGAAAAAATCATCGCTAACGAACTGGCAATAAACCAAAACGAGAAAACATAAAATAATATTTGATCAAATGTCATAACCTACCTTTATTAATTACTTTTTATTGATAACCCTTATCTCAAAAACACATAAACTGCTATCACTTCTCGTGTTGCAGTTTATACGCTGCCATACCTTTGTCCGCCTTATAACATCACTAAAATAGTGTTTTGTCATCCTCTACCCCGAATGCGTTGCGCTAAAGTTGATAAAACTTCATAATAATCATTAAATTGCTGATAAATTTTATTTGCCAACAGTTCATCATAAGTATGGGTTGTTAAATTTCTATTTTGCACCATGTTAGAAAAAATAATTTCATTTTCAATTAAGCCTAAATTAAATGCACTTTTGAAACAGTTTTTTGGCGAATTACATATTCCTAGCCCTTTATTTTTAAGTAATTCTTGCACGCTTCTCCAAGCTAACTCATAACAAGTTTCATAGCGTTTAATAGCGCTATCACGAATAATATCAGTTTTATCTTCTAACAAAACTTCTTTAAATCTATCAACTGATTTAACAAAATGATTAACTTTAATGTGATTCATAATACTCTATTGTTAAGCTCAATTTGTTTTTTCAATTGTGCATTAGCGGCATTCATATCCACTAAATCAATCCCATACAAAGTGGGGAAATCATCAATAAAATCTTTAAATTTTAACAACCTCCCCTCATTCAACTCCGCTTTACTATCAATTGTTAAATCAATATCCGAATATTGAGTGGCAGTGTTGTTTGCCTTTGATCCAAACAACAATAAAGTAGCATTAACATCAAAATTTCGATGAAACTCACTGGCAATAGCATTAATAATATTATTTACTCTGGCATTCATCATCTGTATTTAGCATCTTCTAATTTAGCTTTGTTAATCATCTTTTCATTCTTATTACCGATTTCTAGCAAATGCGCTTTATCAATAATACTGCCGTCTCTTGAGCCAACAAAAGCATAGTCAAAAATTTGTGTTTCTACAATTGCATCAACAGGGCAAGCCTCTTCACAAAAGCCACAAAAAATACACTTAAACAAATCAATATCATATTGCGTGGTGCGCCTTGTGCCATCTTCACGCATTTCAGATTCAATGGTGATGGCATTCGCTGGGCAAACGGCTTCACAAAGTTTACAAGCGATACATCGCTCTTCGCCATTTGGATAACGACGCAAGGCGTGCAAACCTCTAAATCTTGGTGAAATTGGCGTTCTTTCTTCGGGAAATTGGACGGTAATTTTTTTGTTAATCAATTCTTTGGCTGTGATTTTCATACCACTACGCAATTCACTCAAACTAAAATCTTTAACCAATTTTTTAATATTATTTATCATAAGTTACATCTCCAAGCACCAAAGCTAGAACCAAGGCCCTATTTTAAGTTGCGTCATTAACGCCACCACAAAAATCCAAACAATCGTCCATGGTAAAAATACTTTCCAAGACAAGCGCATAATTTGATCATATCGAAAACGCGGGAATGTTGCACGCACCCACAAATATAAAAACATAAAGAAGGTTGACTTTGCCAATAACCAAATAATACCCGGCACCCAAGCAAAACCCGATTCTAAATAGGCAATACCCTCAAATGGAGAGTGCCAGCCACCAAAAAATAATATCACTGCCAACACTGCCATAAAAATCATATTGGCATATTCTGCCAAGAAAAACACGGCAAATGTCATACCCGAATATTCAACATGCGTGCCACCGACAATCTCAGATTCACCTTCAACCACATCAAATGGTGCCCGATTGGTTTCCACTAAAGCCGAGATAAAAAAGATAATCATCATTGGAAACAAAGGAACCCAATACCAATTTAAAATCCCTCCTTTTTGTGCCATGACTATGTCATTTAAATTAACGCTACCCGCAATCATAACCACAGTTACCAAGGCAAAACCAATTACAATCTCATAAGAAACCAACAGCGATGCACTACGCAAAGCACCTAATAATGGATACTTAGAATTTGATGCCCAACCCGCTAAAATAATACCATAAACCCCCACTGAACCAATCGCCAACACATACAACAAACTAATATCTAAATTCGCAACATAAATACCTTCATCAAAAGGAATGACTGCCCAAATTGCAATTGCAGGTGTAATCGCCAATACTGGTGCCAATAAGAACAGATAAATATTCGCCTTACTTGGGAATATAATCTCTTTTGTCATCAACTTTAAAGCGTCTGCAATCGGCTGTAGCCAGCCTTTTGGCCCAACACGATTAGGTCCGATACGCAATTGCATGTAACCAATCACTTTACGCTCAGCATAAGTGAAATAAGCCACCACCAGCATTAACGGCATTACCAAAGCGATGGCCTTTATTAAAATAATTAAAATAGTGGCAATTGCCCCATCAAACCAAGGTATTAATTCATATATCCATTGCCAAATTTCTATCATGATTTACTCCCAGTGGATTGATTTGCATTAACAAAAACACAATAATCAGCAACCGATTCACTAATCAAAACTGGCACACCTAAATATTGCTCACCTGCGGACAGTTCCAGCGTTTTAGCGGTGGCTTTGTTCATTGATGCACTGTGCATTTTCCCAATTTTAGTGGCTTGCAATGAATTTGCGTGCCGAGACAAAACATCCATCGCATAAGGTGATTTTTGCCAAATTACATTCACACCTTGTTTAACTGTCGTATCGATATTTTTATCATCTTCTTCTTGTTTGTGACTCTGGTTTGAAATTTCACTGGCAACTTGTGTAGAATTGGCAAAATGAAACCCGGGTAATTCCAGTAAATCTGCTAATACTTTTAGCACTTTCCATGCTGGTTTAGCCTTGCTTGGTGCACCGACAGATGCTGAAAATGACTGCACTTCGCCCTCAATATTAATATGTGAACCCGAAGTTTCATAAAAACTTGCGATGGGTAGCATTACATCAGAATATTGGGCAATTGCCTCATCTTTGAAACTGTTTAAAGAAATAACGAAGTTGTCTTTATTGCTTAATGCCTCAATCGCTTGAACAGCGTTATGAAAATCAAACTGCGGATACACATCTAATAAAATAGTGGCTTTTAAATCCGTTGCCAACATTGCATTTGCATCCAAGCCTCCTTTACCAGGAATAAATTTCGTTAATGCACCTGCCATTGAATTTGCCGTTGCACTAATATTTAGCGTTGTGGAATTTGTTTGCTGAGCAATTTTATTAATTAATTGTGCAATGCTTGACGCTTGAGGGTTGTTAATTATATGTTCACCCAAAACAATGACTGAATTGCCTGCGTTTACTAAGTTATCTGCCAATATTTTTGCTACATCACTCACTTTAATTACGCTTAAAAATTCTGGGATTTCAGCATCAGCAGTTTGTAAAATTGACTTTAACACTTCTGCCAATATTAATACCGTTCGATTTGGTGCAATAATATTTTCACTGTTTAAGCGATAATTAAAATCAAATGCCATAACATTAACCACATCAATGCTAGCACCAGACAATGATGCCTTACGCAACCTATGATTAATCATAGGTTGCTCTAATCTTGGATTAGAGGCAATAATTAATGCATGGTCAATGCTTTCCAATTCTGCTAATTTGATATTAGATTCCAAGGTAATAGCATTGTTTAAATCTTTAACATTGAGGCGGTAGTCGATATTTTCAGAACCCACTTCTCTTAACAGTTTTTGCAATAAATGAAATTCCTCAAGCGTTGCTGTATTTGAAGCTAATGCACCCAACTTATTGGCTTGACGAGTATTCAGTGCATTATTAACTAAACCACGCACGGCAAAATCAAGTGCCACTTTCCATTCAACTTCTTGCCATCTGTCCTCCACTTTAATTTGCGGAATGAGCAATCGATTTTTATGTGCCAGACCCTCATAGGAAAAACGGTCCCTATCAGAAATCCAAGTTTCATTCACATTCTCATTGTCCTTAGCAACAATGCGTTTAACCTTGCCTTTGTAAGTCTGCGTATAAATATTGGAGCCAGTCAAATCGTGTCTGGCAATATTAGAAACAGAATTCATCTGCCATGTCCTTAATTCATAACGAAATGGCTTGGAAGTCAACGCACCTACTGGGCAAACATCAATCATATTACCCGAAAGTTCTGATTGAATACCCTCAGCTAAAAATGGCTCAATCTTCAAATCTTCACCACGACCCGTGCCGCCCATTTCCATAATACCGCCAATCTCAGCACCAAAACGCACACAACGAGTGCAATGAATACAACGGGTCATATCGGTCTGAATTAATGGGCCAATATCACTATCATTAACCACCCGCTTGCCTTCGTTAAACCGTGAAACATCAGAACCATAGCCCATTGCCACATCTTGTAATTCACACTCACCACCTTGGTCACAAATCGGGCAATCAAGTGGATGATTAATCAGCAAAAATTCCATTACTGCTTGTTGAGAAGCTTTGGCTCTTTCATTTTGAGTATGCACTTTCATACCTTCATTAACAGGTGTGGAACATGCAGGCTGTGGCTTCGGCGCACCCTCTACATCCACCAAACACATCCGACAATTTGCTGCAACCGAAAGTTTTTTATGATAGCAAAATCTCGGCACACTAATACCTTCCCTGTCTGTAACAGCGATAAGCATCTCACCTACTTGAGCGTTGACTACATTACCATTAATTTCAATTTCTATCATAATCCTTTTAATACTTCCTATTGTTGATTAATATTATCCTTAAAACAATCAGGAATTCGCTTCCAATTTAACGCATCGGCTAGAAAGGAAATATTAGATTTTTTCAGGCCATTCTTAAAATTTATAAATTCATCAATATCTATCGGTTTACCTTGAGAACGCAATACCAAATCTAAATCACTAAAACACACTCCACCATTCACCCGAGAACCATATACTTGAACTTCTGCCTTGGTTCGTCTGCCCTGCTTTAAAATACTGAACAACAATGTTTTGCCTTTATTCTTCAATAGCATTTAATTTTCTAATATTTTTTTCAACTAAGTTTTGAACATCAATTATAGATTGTAGTGCCAAATTTATGGTTTTATTTACCAATTTCTCACCATAATTATGTGTCGCTTCATTTCCACTATCTCTATTTAAAACCATCTTCTTGCCTCGCCTTCATTTAATAAACTAACTTTATACACATAACAAAAAATTCCCTAAAAAAACATCCATTCATTACATTAAAAATCTATAATTTATTGCCAATATAGACCTTGGTTTGCTCAATATTTGCCAATAATTTAGGAGTGTATTCTAAAATATCGTTAAAAATTTTAGAAATCATATCACCAGCATATTCATGATTAACGCTATTCCTTAAGTCTCTAATAGCGAGCAATTCTTGCCCATTATTAATAATATAGAACTTTTCACAAATATTAATTTTATCAATAAAACCTTGTGTGGTCTCATGTAACAATGCAACCAATGTGCTTAATATTTTTTGTGTGTAAATATCACTTGCTCTTGCAAAACGAATACTTAAGGCATCTGCTACTACATCATCATCATAAACGCCAATGACTTTACAATGCTGATAAGACTCTTGTAATTTAATAACTGCTTTGTCTAAATTTTTCAATTCAACGACCACATTTGCAATCAGTTTTTTCTCATTAATCATAACTCAATCGCCTCATCTATTACCAAATCTTTAAAGGTATTTTGTTCGTCAAATGTCCAATTAATTAAATCCAACTTTTGCCAACCAAACTGTTGCATAAATTTAGTTTTAATATTTCTCATAATCTGCGAATCGTAATGTTGATTGGACAAAATAAACACATCAATATCGCCACCGCGTTTGTTGTCATCAACTCTTGAGCCAAATAAGAAAACCTTGTCATCTGTATTTTGACAAGCATTTTTAAAATATTGTTGCATTTCAAGACTGATTCTCATGATTCACCATACTTTCACCATGCTCAATATAATATTCAAATTCTTCACGGAAATTCCTTAAGAAGCTTTCTACTGGCATAGCCGCCGCATCACCAAGTGCACAAATAGTATTGCCCATAATTTTGTCGCTCACACCTAATAATAAATCAATATCATCCGCCTTGCCATTGCCGTCCATAATGCGTTTTAACACACGATACAACCAGCCTGTGCCTTCACGACAAGGGGTGCATTGACCGCAAGATTCGTCATAATAAAAATGTGCCAATCGGGTAAGTGTTGCCACCATACAAGTGGAATCATCCATCACAATCACCGAGCCTGCACCTAACATGGAGCCTGCTTTTTCAATACCATCATAATCCATGGTCATTGCCATAGCGACATCGGCTGTTAATACTGGGGTTGATGAGCCGCCTGGAATCACGGCTTTTAATTTTCTACCTTTTTTAATACCACCTGCCATTTTTAATAACGCTTTAAATGGCATACCCATTGGCACTTCAAAATTAGACGGTTTTTGCACATGACCTGTAACAGAAAACAACTTGCAACCGCCAGAATTTTCCACACCAATATCAGCAAACCACTGTCCGCCTTGTGCCAAAATTTCAGGTACAGAGGCAAAACTTTCTGTATTATTAATCGTAGTCGGCTGACCAAATAAGCCGACATTTGCAGGAAATGGCGGTTTAAACCTAGGTTGACCTTTTTTGCCTTCAATAGATTCTAACAATGCTGTTTCCTCACCGCAAATATAAGCACCTGCACCTAAATGAGTGTGTAAATCAAAATTTACCCCACTGCCCTCAATATTTTTCCCTAATAAGCCTGCCTCATAAGCCTCTTTTAATGCACCTTCAAAACGCTTAAATGGTTCTATAAATTCGCCACGAATGTAGTTATAGCCTACACTTGCATTCATTACAAATCCCCCAATTGCCATACCTTCAATGACGGCGTGAGGATTATATCTGAGAATATCCCTGTCTTTACAAGTCCCCGGCTCACCTTCATCTGAGTTACAAACCACATATTTTTGCATCTCAGAATTGCGTGGCATAAAACTCCATTTAAGCCCAGTGGGAAAGCCTGCACCACCACGACCACGCAAACCTGAGGCTTTTAATTCATTAATAATATCTTCGGGCGTTAATTCGCCTTTTAGAATCTTACGCCAAACGCTATAGCCACCATTTTGCTCATACACTTCAAGCGAGTAACAGTTTTTTTTATCTAAATTTTTAAAACAAACTTCATTCATTTTAAATTATCCACAATTTCATCAATTTTTTGCTTGGTTAAATTTTCATAATACTGGCTACCAATTTGAAACATAGGTGCACCAACACAAGCCCCCAAGCACTCAACTTTTTTAACATTAACCAAGCCATTTTTTGTCACTTTTCCCGTTTTAACGCCTAATTTTTTCTCTAAATAAGCAATCAAATCATCTGCACCATTCAACATACAAGAAATATTATGACAAATGCGAATGGTGTGTTTTCCCACAGGCTTATGATTGTAATTTTCATAAAATGTTGCCACTTCTTGAGTAGCAATACCTGGCATATCTAAATAGTCAGCCACCGCTTGAATGGTATCTGCATTCAAACGATTCTCATTTTCTGCTTGCACAATCTTTAATGCTTCCATTACCGCAGAACTTTGACATCCTGCTGGGTATTTTGTCACCCAAATATCGATTTGTTTTTTTGCTTGCTTAGAAATCATAGTGCTAAATCTTTCATCCTTATAAAAACGAGTATTTTCCTTTTTAACAAGGTTAACGCAGAAAAAGACCAAGGAATATGGTAAGTGTTACGCAACTGAATATTTTTCAAATCCAGTGCAATTAAAAAGAAAAAAACAAAGTTTTTCATCGGTCAATCTCTCCAAAAACTATATCCTGTGTGCCAATAATAGTTACCACATCTGAAAGCATATGTCCTTTTGCCATCTCATCCATAGCTGCTAAATGAACAAAACCGGGGGCACGAATTTTCACACGATAAGGTTTATTTGCACCATCAGAAATTAAATAAATGCCAAACTCTCCTTTGGGGTGTTCAATGGAACAATAAACTTCGCCTTCTGGCAAACAGTAACCTTCGGTAAAAAGTTTAAAGTGATGAATCAATGACTCCATATCGTCTTTCATATCCTCACGATTTGGTGGTGCTACTTTATGGTCATCACTCATTACCGAGCCTGGATTATTTTTCAACCAATCAACACACTGTTTGATAATGTGATTAGATTGACGCATCTCTTCCATACGCACTAAATAACGGTCATAACTATCACCTGTAACGCCTACTGGAATATCGAATTCTAATTGATTGTAAACTGCATACGGTTGATTTTTTCTCAAATCCCATGCCACGCCAGAACCACGCAACATAGGCCCAGTAAAGCCCAATTGTTTCGCACGATTGGCAGAAACAATGCCAATATTCACTAAGCGTTGTTTCCAAATACGGTTGTCTGTTAATAAATCATCATATTGCTTAATGCTTTTTGGAAATTCTTTTACAAAATCGTCAATAAAGTCTAATAACGAACCTTGGCGATTTTTATTCATCGCCTCTAATTCCTTAAATTTGCGGAAATTATTTTTAAGATATTGCGGCATTTTCTCAGGCAAATCACGATACACGCCACCGGGACGATAGTAGGTCGCATGCATTCGTGAACCTGATACCGCTTCATAGCAATCAATCAATTTTTCTCGCTCACGAAAGGCATATAAGAAAATACTCATTGCACCCACATCAAGCCCATGCGTTCCCAGCCACATTAAATGATTAAGAATGCGGGTAATTTCATCAAACATTACCCGAATATATTGTGCTCGTTGTGGCACTTCTAATGCCAACATAGTCTCAATTGCCCGCACATAAGCATGCTCATTACACATCATTGATACATAATCCAATCTATCCATATAGCCAATAGACTGATTATATGGCTTGGATTCTACAAGTTTTTCCGTGCCACGATGTAACAAGCCAATATGTGGGTCAGCGCGTTCAATCACTTCACCGTTAATTTCTAAAATTAGACGAAGAACGCCATGTGCTGCTGGATGTTGCGGGCCAAAATTAAGCGTATAGTTGCGAATTTCTGCCATTTTATTTCCTAATTACTCGTGGAACATTCACATTGGGCTCAATGCTCACTGGCTCATAAACCACTCTGCCCAATTCTTCATCATAACGCATTTCAACTTCACCAATCATAGGGAAATCCTTACGCAGTGGATGACCCACAAAGCCATAATCTGTCAAAATACGGCGTAAATCTGTATGATTTTCAAACAAAATACCCATTAAATCAAAGGCCTCTCGCTCATACCAATCCGCTGCTGCCCAAATACCTGTTACTGTTTCAATCATCGGTTGCGCTTCGTCAACAAATGCTTTTACACGAAGCCGATAATTCTTACTCACTGATAATAAATGATAAACCACAGCAAAGCGTTTTTCGTGTCTATCCTCGCCACCATGCGTCTCACGACCTCTGCCAAAACCTGAAGAACTGGCATCAGCATCCCAATCAGATTGCCCATAAGTCAAATAATCCACGCCACACAAATCAATCAAAGTATCAAAAAAGAAGGTGTCTCTGAGTGTTAAGCACGACTTAATAATGTCGGTAGCCGTAACCGTTACAGTTAATTCGCCAAATGCTTCAACGATATTGTTTTCGCCAAATTCTTCAACTAATTGTGCTTTTAAATCTTGCATTTAAGTTCTCGCAATAGTATTGGTGCGTTTAATTTTATCCTGCAATTGCAAAATACCATACAACAACGCCTCCGCAGTTGGCGGACATCCTGGCACATACACATCAACAGGCACGATACGATCACAGCCCCTCACTACCGCATAAGAATAATGATAATAACCACCGCCATTCGCACACGAACCCATTGAAATAACCCAACGAGGCTCAGGCATTTGGTCATAAACTTTACGCAAAGCGGGTGCCATTTTATTGGTCAGCGTGCCAGCCACAATCATTAAATCTGATTGGCGTGGTGTTGGTCTAAAAACAATGCCGAAACGGTCAAGGTCATAACGCGATGAGCCTGCTTCCATCATCTCTACCGCACAACATGCTAAGCCAAAAGTCATTGGCCACAACGAGCCTGTTCTTGCCCAATTAATGATTTGATCCAGTGAAGTGGTAACAAACCCTTCTTTCATTAAACCTTCAATTGCCATAATCAGTTTCCTTGGTTATTCCCACTCTAACGCACCGTTCTTCCATTCAAAAATGAAGCCCACCACCAATAAAAGTAAAAAGATGCTAATAGCCACAAAGCCAAACCAGCCAAGTTGAGATTGAACCACTGCCCACGGAAAGACAAAAGCAACTTCCAAATCAAACAAAATAAACAAAATTGCCACTAAATAATAACGCACATTAAAATACATTCTCGAATCATCAAATGCAGGAAACCCACATTCAAACTGCGAATTTTTCTCTTCATCTGGTTTGTTCGGCCCTAATAAATAGCCGATTAACATTGGTCCAACACCAAAAGCAACCCCTAAAAAGATAAAGACCACAATGGGCAAATAGTTCTCTAGCACTTTACTTCTCTTAATTAATAGAATTAAAGCATTATAATCAATTTATCTAAGACCTTGACATAAATATGAATGATTAACAAAATTGAAACCAGTTAATTGCCAAAACTCAACCTTGGTAAAAGTTGTTTTAAAACTGTGTTGAAATGCTGATATAAAATGTTAGTAATTGGTTGTTGACTTCATTGAATTTTGTTGGATGTTGCCTGCTTAAGTGCAAAAAGTATGGGTGCCATTGTGCTTGGATTTTAAAGAAAAATAATGACTTGAAAGATTAAAGGTTAAATTATTTTGCAATTGATAGGAGTTACTTACACCCCTTTTACCCCTTGACCTTCTGCATACTGAGATTAACTAATGAGGCACTCTCATAAATTCCAACCCATAACCTTATATTGCACTTAGTGATAGACGATATCAGTATCATTTTTGTGCTTGATAAACCAAATTAAGCCAGTCCTTAATAACAAGGGTAAAAGAAAAAAATCACTGCCCAGAACGCACCAAACGAACATAATGATTGCTACTACGAAGGTGGCGATTGTCTTCCTGATTACCGCCATACTTGAAAAACAGTAGCCATGCTTTACCACTATGTTCAACAGAAAGCGAGGATGTCCAAAAGTAACCTAAAGGCGTATTTGGAAAAATGTTCTTATTAATGCTAGGTAAAACGCATTTATATGAGACTAAAGAAGTGAGTTCTTTTGCATTTGGTAAGCGCCAATCGTCATAAGATGCAAAACTGTAATTGTTTACTAATTGTAGCGCCTTTTCCCAATTGTAGTCGCTGAGTTCGCCCGTGTCACAATTATTACCACTTCTGCCTTGAGTGCATTTTTTCCACATTAAATTAGTTTGATTATCAGTAACTGTGCCATTACCATGATTAGTGTATCTGTTATCTTCCCATTCGTTAGGAATATAGGCTTGACAGGTTTGAGCCAATAAATAGTTGGTAGCTAAAAATATAATATTAATTGTTAAAAATAAAATTGTTTTTTTCATGTTATACCTTTGTTGCAAATGAAATAATAAACAGAGTTTGCGATCTTTGCACTAATTGTGCCAATAACCTTGCTCGCTAACAAAAATATACAAGGTGTTTGCTTTACTCTCGTTCCCACATTACGCATGGGAATGCTTATCCCCTTTGAGAAAGCAATAGCAAGACTGACAAGTGTTTCAAAAACTTTGAAACTAAAGTTGATAATTTGTTTGGATATTTGATTTTTTATCTTTAGTACTTCGCTAAATTGATATACTTTTTTAATTAATTGCTTTCTATTGTTTTTATTATTAATAGTGTAGGGTATTACTGTTAATAAATCGTAGGCAATAGTGCGCATTTCACTGGCTAAGGTATATGTAATAACTAAGCGTATTGCATCGCAATAAATAGGAAATTTGTTTTGATAATTCATAATTTTAAAATAAAAAACCACTATTCGAAACGCACTAAACGAACATAATAGTCGTATTTACGACGTGCACGACCATTATCACTATTTTTAAAATTCAGCAACCATGCATAATTATAACTGTTAGGGTAAGGCGAGGACGACCACCAGTAATGATCATTGCTATGTGGAAAATAATCACGATCAATAATTGGTGATAAAATTGATAAGTCAACAAGTGAATACAATTCCCCTATGGTCGGTACATGCCAATTATTTCCCCCACAGAAATTTTCAGTATTTGCACCATCAACTAGGCTTGTCCAACTATCATAATAAGGACCTCGCTTATCGGCATGATTTTTCCCAAGTGCAGTTTTTCCACCCCATTTATATCGGTTACCTTTGTGGTGAATATTGGCGTGTTTTTTTTCGCCACTATCTGTTTTTACTTCCCAAATTAACCCTGTGTGGTTGTCTTTCACACAAGACCATTTAGTGCCAGCATCTTCTGTGCCGGTACCACCTGCTCTCCATGTTGCATTTTGAATATTTAACACATTACCTGTGCTACCAAGTTTGGTAAAGTCAAACCCTGCGTTACCGCCACCCACTTTTATTAAAGCGCCAGCGACTGCTTTAGCATCTCGTCCGTATGAGCAATCTTGTGCTGATATTTCTACACCTGTGCAGGTGGCATTGTTACTTGATGGATAACCTCCACCCTGAGTTATGCCTGTGTCATTGAGCACTACTTTTGTTATGACTGCTATCTCGTTAGATCCACCACTTTCAAAAGCGTCTTTAACAGCTGTAACGACAAAATAATATTTTGTATTATTGGTTAAACCAGTAATTTTCTTGCTAGTACCTGTGAGATTTACTAGCAAAGTGCTACCATTTAAAGAAGCATAATTTTCCACCTTAATATTTGCAAAAGTTTCTGTGGCATAATAAATATTGTATTTAGCTGCTCCACTAACACTGTTCCAAAAGAGGGTTACTTCTGTGTTCCCTGTAACAGTAGTGGCAATAGGGGCTTTTAATTTAACCTCAATATTAATCGTTGCCGTGTCAAATCCCATGTCATTGGTTGCCGAAATGGTGTAATTGGTAGCAGTTACTAATGCACTCGGTATGCCTGTAATTTGGCAAGTGCCAGCAGACACTGTAACGCTTAATCCCGCTGGTAAAGTTGGGTCGGATGAGCAACTTATTACTGTATCACCATTGTTGGTAAAAACAAGTGTTTCGATTGACAGTCCGTAATCAAACAATACGGAGGATGATGGATTTACTAAGACTGGTTTGAGCAAATCTAGCGTGGCAGTAACTTGGTTAGACTTAACTTCAATATTGTCTATTGTCCTAATAGCGGTTATGACAAAATAATATCTTATTCTGTCGGTTAAAGTAGTGATTTCTTTGCTGGTGCCTGTGAGGTTTTCTAATAGAGCGTAGCCATTCAAAGAAGCATAATTCTCTACCTCAATATTTGCAAAAGTTTCTGTGGCATAATAAATATTGTATTTATCTACTCCGCTAACACTCCCCCAAGACAAGGTTACTTTTGCACCCTCTATAACAATAGTAACAACAGGGTCTTTTAACTTAACCTTAATATTAATCTCTGCTATATCAGACCCTGTACCATTGGTCGCCGTAATGATGTAGTTGGTAGCAGTTACTAATGCACTCGGTGTGCCTGTAATTTGGCAAGTGTCAGAAAACGCTGTAACGCTTAACCCTGCTGGTAAAGTTGGCTTGGATGAACAACTTGTTACTGCACCACCATTATTAGTAAAAATAAGTGTTGTTATTGGCAGACCGTAATAAAGCAATGTAGGGGATAAAAAATTTGATAAGACTGGTTCTGCTATTGGCGTAATAGTAACTTGATTAGATTTAGTGCTTTCAATATTATCTATTGTTGTAATAGAGGTTATAACAAAATAATATTTTACGCCATTGGTTAAATTGGTAATTTCCTTACTAGCACCTGTGAGATTTTCTAGTAGAGTGTAGTTATTCAAAGAAGCATAATTTGCCACCTCTACATCTTCAAAAGTTTCTGTGGCATAATAAATATTGTATTTATCTGCTCCACTAACACTATTCCAAGAAAGGGTTACTTTTGTATCCCCTGTAACAATAGTGGCAACGGGAATACTTAAATCGTCTGAATCACTTAAATCGCCTGAATCACCTGAATCGCCACTACTGCAAGAAAACAATAGACTGGTAAAGATAATTAAACTTAGTGTCTTTAAGAATTTCATAATATTCCTTGTTGAAAGTAGATAATAAAAACTAGGTAAAAATATGTCGCATTATAACTAAAAAAAACCTATATATAAATATAGATAAAAATCAAAGTTGGATTTGACAGGGTGTTATATTAACTGAAAATAGCACTATACTTGCGTTCCACCTACAGTGAGATCATCGATTTTTAGGCTAGGTTGACCGACACCGACTGGGACGGATTGACCATCTTTGCCACAAACGCCAACGCCACTATCGAGTTTTAAATCGTTGGCGACCATGGAGATTTTTTTTAAGACTTCATCGCCAGAGCCAATGAGGGTAGCACCTTTGACTGGGTGAGTGATTTTGCCGTTTTTAATAAGGTAGGCTTCATTGGCTGAGAAGACGAATTTGCCTGAGGTAATATCAACTTGACCACCATCGAAATTGACGGCGTATAGCCCATCATCGACTGAGGCAATCATTTCATCTAAGGTGTCCTTTCCGTTGAGCATATAGGTATTGGTCATTCTGGGCATGGGGATGTGGGCATAAGATTCGCGTCGTGCGTTGCCTGTGGAATTGTTGCCCATTAATTTTGCGTTCATTTTGTCGAATAAATAGCCTTTTAGAATGCCATTTTCAATTAGCGTGGTGTTTTGGGTTGGAGTGCCTTCGTCGTCAATGGTAAGTGAGCCACGGCGATTGGCTAAGGTGCCGTTATCAACGATGGTGCATTTTTCGCTGGCGACTTGTTCTCCGATTTTATCTGTAAAAACTGAGGTGCCTTTGCGATTAAAATCCCCTTCTAATCCGTGTCCAATGGCCTCGTGTAATAATACTCCCGGCCAACCTGGGCCTAATATCACGGGGAGTTTTCCAGCGGGAGTATCTTGTGCTTCAAGTGCAACTAAGGCTTGACGAATTGCCTCATGTGCATAGGTTTCAGCTAAATTATGATCAATAAAGTAACGATAATCATAACGACCGCCGCCGCCACTGGAGGCTTGTTCAATACGACCATTGTGTTCAACAATCACGCTGACACTGACACGCACCATTGGGCGGTAATCTTTTTGATAAACACCGTCTGTTGAAACAATTAGCACTTCGGTATAAGCACCTGATAACGAAGCACTGACTTGTTTAACTTTAGGTTCTTGACGGGCGATGTGGTCAATTTTCTTTAACAAATCAACTTTTTCTGCCGAGGTTAAACTGCCTAAGGGGCTAAGTCCGTTATATTTTGCCACCTGAGGAATGGATTGGAATGATTGAATGGCTTGTGGCTTTTGGTGTTTGGAAATGCCTTTGGCAAAATCAACAGCTTGCTGAATGGCACTAATGTTTAAATCATCTGAATAGGAAAAACCAGTTTGTTCACCTTTAACAGCTCGTGTGCCAACGCCGTGACTAATGTGATAAGTGCCAGATTTAACAATACCTTCTTCTAAAGACCACGATTCAGCAACAGAATGTTGAAAATACAAATCAGCATAATCAACATCTTTAACAAACAAATCCGAAAGTAAATTACTAATTTTTTCTGGATTTAACTGGTGTTCATTTAATAATTGTTCAATCATAATTTCTCAATAATAGGATCATCCCACGAACCAGTAATTTTATATTCAAATACTGCTGCTCCGTTAACAATTGCACCAATTATTTCGCCATCAAATAATGCCTCATCTACTAACCATACACCTAAGCCAACCAGTCCGCCACCTGTAAGATAGCTTGCTATAGGCACGGCATCGTTAATGGCAGGGGTTACTTTTGCCACTAAATTATATTGCTTGTCAACAATATTCCCTTGTCCAGTTAAGATGATGCCACTTGATAAGGCTTCAAGGTCAAAGTTTTCAATCTTGGCTATCGCATTTTTCAAGCGGATTTTTGCTGTTATATTCTCATAAGCAAAGCCTTTGTTGGTCACATCAGAGAGATTTAGTTTCAGGCGTTTGACGATTGATTTAATATTTAGTAATGACAAAATTCGCCCAATATTAGGGTCTTTGTCAGTAAACACACCCTCTTTAACATTTATATCAAAATAACCTGTAATATCTTGATAATTCATATTCCACGGGGCGCATTTACAAGCAAGACTAATGTCAAAATTAAATTCTCCGCCCATGATTTTTTCTTTAACTTTTAATTTTTGTAAAAATTCAGCCAAACCCTTGCCTTTTGCTTTGGCATGAAGTTTCGTCTTGCTACCATCCCAAGAACCTTGAAACTTCAATATTTTATCATCAACTTCAATCCCTTCAAATTGCAAATTATCAATGACAAGCAACTTATCTTTAGAAGTCAATTTAACATTAAGATCTGGCAAAATATTGCCATCAACATAAATACCTTTGGTCTTTAGATACATATTCGGAAAATCTTGTGGGCTAATTTTCCAATCGCCTTTAATGGCATCCAATGTTGTAACTCGTATATCCAATAATTGAACATACGGCATATCCTCTTTATTAGGAATAACAATCACATTGCCCTTAACCGATTTAGAATCAATTTCCCCGCGCCAAGATTGATCAGGATGCTTGATAATATAAAGCTTTAGCCCACTGCTATTCATTAATTCTACGCCAAAAATTCGTGTTTTATCATCACTACGATTGCTCGGATTCACACTAATATCAAAAGGAATGCTACGAATATTGCCTGTGCCTTTACTGGTAATCTCATTATGATGAAATGCCAGTTTCGAATCATAATTTTCAACAACAATAGTGCCTTTTAAAACGCTCAAACGATTATTTTTAACAGTTAAATCCATATCCAATATTGACGGTTTTTTATCCAGCGGAATCACCAGCACTACATTACCGCCAACCTCACCAGATAGATTAATTTGATTCAATGCCTCATGCACGGACTTATCAAGCGGGGAACGCTTTAAAAATTCAATCACATGCTCACTTTGAGTATTAACCTTACCAGTAACCTCTACTTTTGAATCCTGTTTATTTACATCTTTAATTTGCACTTTAATTGCTTTTAAATCTATATCATTAAGCTTGGCATTATGTGCCATTATTGTGATTTTCTTACCATCAAATTCAAAACTGGCATTAAGTTGCTTAAGAGGAATCCAATCAGGGTCAAATAACAATTCCAATGCTTTTAATTGAGCACTAAGTTGCATTTCAGTATCACTTACTGTTGTTAAATTTTCTTTAATATGTAGTTTCATATCTTGCAATGTGCCAGCAATAAAACTGTTCTTTATCCAAGCATGGACATCACTATCCAGTAATTGCAAGGGTAGATATTGACTCAAATGATTGGCCTTCATTTTCTTTACATAGCCTTTAAATTCAACAAAATCATCGCCTTTTTGATGAAAAAGTTTAATCGTAGCATTAAATAACAACTCCTCATTACTAATCACGATTGGTAGGGAAAGCACGCCATTTTCAGGTTGCCCAAGAGGCAAGGTAATAGAGATATCCACTTTATTCTCACTCGTATTTGACGAGTCAAAAATAATATTTTGCCCTATAATTTTCAACGACAATTGCTTCTTTTTATTGTGATAAGCAAGTAATATTGGTTCAATTTCAATATCTTGCTCATCCTTAATCAGCGTTTTATCAATACTCAATAACTTGAAAAAATCAAATATCTTTGAATTCGACAACGATACCAGATGCTGAATTTCTTTAATATCAATTCCATTATTCTGTGAATAAAACACCAGAGTCTCAATGGAAATTTTATTAGGATGGTAAATATCTTCTAACAATGAATTTAAATTAATATTCCACCTTAGATTATCAATACTAACTACTGGATTCAATGCAGTTTTTGAATGATGTGTCAATGACTCAGCGGCAAACGCCTTTAAAGTATTTATTTTCAAAGAAAGCTTACCTTTCTCAAAACTAAAATGCGGTGTAGATAACTTAACCTCCAAACCACTAAGATTGGACAATCCTGTCTCAATAGGCGCTTTAATCAGCACAGGAAATGCTGCTACCAAAACAATAAGAAGCACTAAAAATCCTATAGCCCAAGTGCTAAACTTAATTGCCTTAATACCGTGATGTATTATTATTTTATGCATTGATAAATATTACCAGACTTAGGTGTTTTCAAAAACACCTAATGCCTTGTTTTTTTGCACTTTGTCAAAATCAAACAGAGTGCCATTCATAGCAATATAAACACCCGATGGCTGATTTTGCACGCTACTAAGCGCAAAACCTAAATTAAATAAGGCATCCGATTGATTAACTGAATAAGGCACCATTGCCCCAAACAAAACAATGGTTTTATCTTGAATATTTTCACCCAATAACTTAGCCGTTTCCACCATTGTATCAGTGCCGTGTGTAATAACAACAGCACGCTCTTCACACGCAAGACATTTAGATAAAATCAACGACCGATCAGTCTCATCCATCCTCAAACTGTCTTTCAAAAATAACACTTCTGATAGGGTATCAACCATTGAATGTGAGCGATTAAGCATATCGATAAGTTGCGTTTCTTTAAACACCAGTTGACCGTCTAACTCATTATAAACTTTGTCAATCGTGCCACCTGTGATTAAAAATTTGATTTTCATAATGATGAGTTTAATGCACCTCTAAAAGATTCTAATACAATCCAAAAAACAAAAAAGTATCACCCTATATATTTCATCAACTATACTGAAAAATTTTAGGTATTTTAAAAACAAAACAACCGCCAAAAAAGCGGTTGTTTTACTTGATGGTCAATGGATTTAAAAAATACCACTAATAGAACGAACCAAACCATCCTCTAGTGATTTCAATGCCTCATTAAACTCTAAGTTCACTTTATTTGCTGTGCTAACAATACGAGTTTGATAAGTCTTCCACTTAGCCTGTGCACCCGATATATTTTGTATCAACTTAGTGCCAGATCCTTGCCCAACACTGATGTTTTGCTTCTGAGTAACAATTTCGCCAGCCAATGGCCTCTCTCTAATTTGAAGATCGGTAACCATAGTGTAATAAATATCTGACACCATTGCATCAACAACAAAACCCAATATGCCACTAGCCACGGCAATATTTTTTCCTGCTGTAGGGCTATTGCCACTACCACTTAAGACACTACCAAGTAGTACGCCACCAAAGCCACCAGATAAAGCATCTTCTGACGCTCTTGCATCCGATTTTCCAACTTTCAAGATATTAGCTTGCAACATAAAATGAGCATCATCAGGGTTTTGTGTTAATACATAACCTCTAGCAGTCAATGCACTGGTAATTCTAGCAGCGATATCTAACTCTTTATCTGATGTGTTACGAATATTAACAAAAATCACTCGCTTGTCTTGTGATACGGGTTCTAAGAAAAGTGTCGCACTCATCTTAGTTTGAGTGTCTAAATTTCTTTTCTTAATCATTGTTGTGGCAGCACAGCCTGTTAAACCCACTAACACCATTGACATTACAATTACACTTACTATCTTTTTCATTTTTTTCTCCAAAAAAAAGTTCAATTTAACTATCAAGACCTATGACACAGAAGCAAATAATTAGTAAAATTCAATTTTACTCACTTACTAGATTAAACTTACCGAGTGAATAAAAAGTAAATACTTAATTCATTTATGTAAAGGTCTTACCAAATACACAATTCCAAAGAAAAATATTATACCGAGTATTCACAAAGAAAATATTTTTTCTCGTAATGCCATTTTTAAAAAATTCCTTAGTTATAATCCCAATAAATTAATAAATTATTAAGACCTTTGTAGAAATTTTATCTTATCCTCTTTTGCCAAAAATATCCGTGCCAATACGCACAAATGAAGCGCCATTTTCAATAGCCAATTCTAAATCACGACTCATACCCATAGACAAAGTATCTAAATTGGGATATTGTTTAAATATATTTGCCATTCTTGCAAAACTTATGCCTGAGTTAGAAGGGCTCGGAATGCACATAAATCCCCTTAAAGAGAGTTTATCTAAATGCTCAAACTGCGCAAGAATTGTATCAATTTTTTCAGGCAAAACACCTGATTTAGTTAATTCATTGTCAATATTAATTTGCAATAAAACATTAAGTTTGCCTAAATTATCTGGACGCTGGTCATTCAGTCGTTTGGCAATTTTAAACCTGTCAATGCTATGCACCCAATCAAAATTCTGTGCAATTTGTTGGGTTTTATTAGACTGAATGGCACCGATAAAATGCCAGATTAAATCCTGATTTTTTAAAATTTGAATTTTATCTAATGCTTCTTGTAAATAATTTTCGCCAAAATGGCGTTGTCCTGCGTCAATTGCCTGTTGTAAATCACTGGCAGGTCTAGTTTTACTAACAGCAATCAAGGTTACTTGTTGATTTCTATCAACGGCTTTAATACGCCGCTGAACTTGTTTTAAACTGTCTTCAATCAAAAGACTGTTTGAGCATCAAACACAGGCCCATCAACACAAACACGCTTCATTGCCACACCTTGTTCCGTTTGCACTGCTACCACACAACCCGCACAACCGCCCACAGCACACGCCATATATTCCTCAAGTGATACTTGACAAGGCAGTGCATATTCCTTAGCCAAAACAGCTACCGCTTCAAGCATCGGATGCGGGCCACAAGCATATACTTCAACTTCAGCCAATTCATCTGCTGACAAACTGTCTAAATACATACGCGCTAAATCAGTAACAAAACCCTTAAACACACCCTCAAAATCTTGCAAACTCGCAAGCCTACAAGCCACACCCCAGTCTTCTAAAAGTGGCATAGTATGACTTGCTCGTGGGCAAGCATTACCTATAGCACTTACCACTGGTGTAAAGGGAAACGGCACTTCTGAGCCTAAAATAACAAAAGGGTCAAGTTCACTGTCTTTAATGTGTTGTGCAATCGCAATCATCGGTGGCATTCCTACGCCACCACCAATCAACAAGGGTAGTTTTTTATTTGTCATTTTAAAACCATTGCCAATCGGTCCAATAACAGACAACATATCACCCACTTTGCGTTGTGATAATTGACGAGTCCCCTCGCCCACCACTTTATAAAGCAAATCAAAAGTACCGTTTTTTGCATCTACCGACATAATTGAAATCGGTCGCCTCATTAGTAAAGCATTGGAGACGGTAATATGGACAAACTGCCCCGGCTTGGTTTCTTTGGCAATAATATCTGATGCCAAAGTCAAAATATATTGCTCACCCTCAAATTGATAATGTGCCAAAATCTGGCAATCACAAGTCTTAATCCTATTTCTATGTAACTTATTCATTGTTAGTAATTAATGTACCAACACCATCGTCAGTGAAGACCTCTAAAAGCACGGCATGAGAAACACGCCCATCAATAATGTGGGCAGCTTTAACACCATGTTTAACGGCGGTCAATGCACAACCAATCTTTGGCAACATACCGCCATAAATCGTTCCATTGGTAATTAATTTATCCACTGTATTGGCATCCAATCCAGTTAATAACTCACCTTCTGCATTCAGCAAACCTTGAGTATTGGTAAGTAAAATCAACTTTTCAGCATTCAATGCTTGTGCAATCGCACCCGCCACCAAATCTGCATTAATATTATAAGAGGAACCATTTTTACCCACACCAATCGGTGCAATTACTGGAATAACGCCAACTTCCAAGGCATCAATGACCGAAGTATCCACGCTGTCCACTTCACCCACATAACCCAAATCAATATCATCACCAATACTTAATTTGATCGCAGAAATCAAACCACTGTCCTTACCCACCAGCCCTTTTGCACATCCGCCGTGTTGCTGAATAAGTTCAACAATTTCTTTATTAACCACACCACCTAATGCAGACTCAACCACTTCCATGGTTTCTGCATCGGTAACACGCATACCGTGAATAAACTCACTTTTTTTACCAATTTTATCCAACATTTCACCAATCTGAGGACCGCCGCCATGCACCACAATCGGATTCATACCGACTGATTTCATTAATACAATATCGCGTGCAAAACTAGATTTTAGACGCTCATCTATCATCGCATTGCCACCATATTTAATGACAATATTTTTGCTTTTAAATTTTTGAATATATGGTAACGCTTCAATTAAAACGCGTGTGATTTCAGACATATTAATACTTCATAAAAGATTAAAAAAATCCTATTTTACCTAACAAGTATTCTATGAACTTTATAAAGAAATTTTTCTAAGCCTGAGTGCATTTGTAATCACCGACACCGAACTAAAACTCATCGCTGTAGCGGCAATCATTGGAGATAGTAACACGCCAAATATAGGAAACAGCACCCCAGCAGCTATTGGCACTCCTAAAATATTATAAATAAATGCAAAAAATAAATTTTGTTTGATGTTTTTCATCACCGCATAACTTAATTTTTTGGCTTTAACAATGCCATACAAATCCCCTCGTATTAAAGTAATTTCTGCACTTTGAATTGCCACATCAGTACCTGTACCCATTGCTATCCCCACATCTGCCTGTGCCAAAGCAGGCGAATCATTCACTCCGTCACCTGCCATAGCTACAATTTTCCCTTGTGCTTGAAGTTGTTTGATTTTATTAAGTTTGTCTTCTGGTAGGCATTGTGCTTGAAAATCACTTAAATTAAGTGCATTCGCAACTGCTTTGGCAGTATTTTGATTATCACCTGTCATCATAATAACATGCACCCCTTTGGACATTAACTCAGTAATGGCTTTTTTACTACTGGGTTTAATGCTATCGCTAATAGCAACATAGCCTAACGCCTTGTTATTAACACCAATATAAGAAACAGTTTTGCCTTGTTCTTGTGCGGCGGTAACTTTTTGCATTAGTGCATCATCAATATCAATTTTATTTGTTGTCATTAACGCCAAATTACCCAATGTGATTTTTTGTTTATCAATAACCCCAACCACACCTTTGCCAGTAATCGCTTTAAAATCCACTACTTGAACAGGACTGATATTTTTCTCTTTAGCAGATTGCACCATAGCTTGTGCCAAAGGATGCTCGCTATATTGATTAAGCGAGGCTATTTTGCACAATAAATCATCAGCACTGCCTGTTTGAGCAAACACTTCTTCCACCGAGGGTTTGCCTTGGGTAAGTGTGCCAGTTTTATCAACGATTAACACATCAACCTTATCCATTATTTCCAAAACTTGGGCATTTTTAATTAACACGCCTGCTTGTGCTCCTTTGCCCACGCCAACCATAACTGACATTGGGGTCGCTAAGCCTAAGGCACAAGGACAAGCAATAATCAAAACTGCTACGGCATTGACAAAACCATAAGCCAGTGCAGGCTCTGGTCCAAACCAAACCCACACTACAAAGGTTAAAATTGCCATTAACACCACGGCTGGCACAAAATATTTGGCAATCGTATCTGCTAATTTTTGAATAGGTGCGCGTGAACGAGATGCAATTTTAACCATTTCAATAATTTGAGAAAGCAAGGTTTCTGACCCCACTTTTTGTGCACACATTACAAAAGATTGATTGCCGTTAATACTGCCCGCAGTTACCTTGTCGCCTGTAAATTTATCAACAGGAATAGGTTCGCCAGAAATCATTGATTCATCCAAACTACTTTCACCTTGGGTAATAACACCATCTACTGCAATTTTTTCCCCAGGCTTAACCCTTAACAAATCATCTTTTTTAATCTTATCAATTGCAATCACAACTTCTACATTATTTTTAAGCAATATTGCTGTTGTAGGGGCTAGTT
Source organism: Bathymodiolus brooksi thiotrophic gill symbiont (assembly GCF_903642095.1). GTDB lineage: Bacteria > Pseudomonadota > Gammaproteobacteria > PS1 > Pseudothioglobaceae > Thiodubiliella. The sequence goes on from NZ_CAHJWD020000051.1 coordinate 30,229, forward strand.
GCAATAATGCTTTTAACGCACTACTGGTCTGACTGTGTGCCTTTGCCTCTAATAACTGCCCCAATAAAACCAAAGTTAAAATGACTGCTGTGGCTTCAAAATAAAGCAAAACTGTGCCACTTTCAGCTTTAAAATTATCAGGGAAAATCTCAGGGAAAAACAACCCCACTACACTAAAAGTAAACGCTGCCCCTGTGCCTATGCCTACCAAAGTAAACATATTGAGATTCCAAGTAACAATAGATTTATAAGCACGCTTAAAAAACATCCAACAAGTCCAGAAAACAATAGGCAAAGTTAAAATAAGTTGCATAAAGCCCAAATTTTGAACACTCATTAAAGTGTTAAGTGGGTTATTGGGGATCAAATCAGCCATTGAAATAACAAAAACTGGTGCAGCAAATAAAACCGATATTTTCATTTTTTTAAGCAAATCTTGATAAGTTTTTTGCTCACTATTCTCAGTTTCCAGCACCACCAAATCCATCTCACAAATAGGACAATTTCCTGAGGTATTCTGAACAATATCAGAATGCATTGGGCAAGTAAATTGCGTGGTTTTTATAGTGCTAGGCTGCTCTACTAAATCCATGCCACAAATTGGACAACCACTTTGCGTTGAATAAGTTTTCTCCTCTTCGCAAAACATTGGACAATAGAACACGCCATTCCCATTTTTAACGCTTATTGGTTGTTTTTCGTGATGTGCAAAATCGTGCTCTGGCATGGTAATCGTATAATGTAGCCCAGCCACTAACAAAGCTTGTTGCAAAATATCCAGTGATAAGTGCTTCTGCATTTCAATTACCACGACCTTAGTGGCTAAATCAATCTCCACTTTATGAACATCAGGTAATGCTAACAATGCCTTTTTTACATTGGCTTCACATCCACCACAAGACATATCTAAAACTTGATAAGTATGTTTCATATCACGCCCTCACTTATATTTTACATTTAAACCACAACAAACTGCCCCATCATCCCTCTGTCTTCATGCTCCAAAATATGACAATGATACATATAAGGAGTGTTTTTATCACGAAACTCGGGGAATTTCATAATCACATCAACCCGCTCATGCGGATTCACCAGCACCACATCTTTAAAACCCAGTTCGTGGGTACTAATTGCACTTTCGCTTTTACCAACAATTTTGAATTGCACATTGTGAATGTGGAATGGATGCGCCATCATTGAGGCATTTTCAATACGCCAAACCTCAACACTACCTGCTTTCACCACTTCATCAATACGATTGGCATTCATCGATTTTCCATTGATACTAAACACATCTCCGCCACTCATCATTCCCATGCCCATTTTTATTTCCAAACGCATCAAACGCTGACGACTAACTTGCTCCATACTGGGGCTGTCATGTGTGACTAATTTTTTCGGAATTTCACGGTTGCTTTTTTGTGCATTGCTACCATCTATTTGCATAATATTCAGGTCGTTATCATTGCCCGACATCATTGATCGCATCATCCCCATACCACGCATACCAGATTTTTCTTTCCCACTTTTATGTTGTAGAATAGGCATCTTGCCATCAGATACATCCACCAAAATTTCAGCCCGCTCTGCAGGTGCAAGACGCAATCGATTGGTTTTTTGTGTTTGCTCTAAAAGTCCGCCATCGCTCCCAATAACATAAAAAACACGATTGTCGTTAAAGGCTAAGAAATAAGTCCGTGCATTTGAACCGTTAAGCAAACGCAAACGCAACAGCGATTTTTTTGCCTTTAACACAGGGCGTATCACGCCATTCACCAAAACCGTTCCGCCTTTTTTGCCCATCATAGAATCCATCATACCGCCCAAATAACGCAACGCTCCATTTTGCTGAAAATCCTTATCTTGGATAATCACTGGCACATCATCTACACCATATTCACTTGGCAAATTCAATGCACTCGCTTTGTCATCATCAAGGATAAACATACCTGCTAATCCTTGATACACTTGTTGTGCAGTCTCATGCAATTGATGAGAATGATACCAAAGCGTGGCAGCCTCTTGAATCACTTCAAACTGCGTTTCCCAAGTTTTATTTGGCTGAATTGCCTGATGTGGCCCACCGTCAGATTTAGCAGGCAATTTCATCCCATGCCAATGCAGAGTGCTGGTTTTATCAATGGTATTTTTAACCCGAATATGCACCTTGTCGCCCTTACTGGCACGCAAGGTTACCCCTAAGAAATTTTGATTAATACCCAAAGTTGGGGTTTTTTTATTAACCAAAATCTGACTTAAACCTGATTGAATCTGCAAATCAAAATAAACATTATTGCCTGTTCTGGTGCCTGTATACAACGCTGGAACCTGAAATTTATTACCCAATAATTGTTTACCTGCCAAAACAATTTTTGCTGGCATTGCAGCAAATATGGCACTTGCTTGAATAAATTTTCTTCTTGAAAACATTATTTGAACCTCATATCATATTTTTTTTGAATATTTTTCGGCCAAAGACTGTGTAAATAATCTAACAACGCCTGTTTTTCTTGTTCACTCAGCTTGTCTTCAAACTCAGGCATCCAGCCACCCAATTTTTTACCGCCATTGTTAATGGTGCTTAGCAATAATTTTGGCGAATGATGCCAAGCGTGTGCCTTTCCATTTAATGGTGGTGCTGGATATTTACCGTTAGGCAAAGTTTTTTTCCAATTTTTTGTCGTCCCTCTTGCCTCTTTACCATGGCACGACACACAGTTTTTATCAAAAACTGCTTTACCTAATGTAACACTTTCTACTTCTTTTACTTCTACTTCTTTTACTTCTTTTGCTTGTGCATCGCTACTGTCAAAGCAACCAGCTAAGAACAACACACTTAATATAATTAATGTTTTCATTTTTCTTCCTTGATTTCACCAACTTTTCTAAAAGTTGATTGATTTTTAATGAGCGATAAAAATCGCCGTTTTGTAAATGCTTATAGCGAATGCTATAGTGATTAAACGGTAGGAGGAGGCGTAGGGGGTTTAACAATAAAAGAGGAGTAAGAAACTGCAAAAACAGGCACTGATAAATTTATGCTGTTGATTATTTTTTGTGAAAAAATCGTTAAAGCATTAATTGCCAAAAAACCGCAACTAATGTGAATATTTTCAGAGCAACAATCTACACTTTCGCCCATAGATTGCATCATTTCTTGCTGCATAAAATGTGTGTTATCATCCGTCTTAATGTCTTTGGCATTCACCAAAGAAATTAACATTAAAAAACATAGGGATATCATAAATTTCATAAACGAAATTTTATCATAAAAAAAATTTATTGCAAAGCCTTTATTAACCCTAACCCCAATAATTAAATAATCAAACCACTGCAATAACTTAATGCCACTAAAGCAATGGTTATTTTTCATCTAGAATAAGACAAATAACCTTTATTACTTTGGTAATTTATCTAAAAATACTTCCTGATATTTTTTACCCCAATCCTGAAAGCGAATGGTTTGCTCGCCATCAGGCAACACGACACTCATTTTTTCAAAATCAAGCGTATAAAGACTTAAATCAGGGTTAACCAGCACAGCATTCGGGTCATTATGTTGCGTGGGCATATATTGACTAACAACTCTTAATCGATTGGGATCTTGTGCGTCAAGCAAAGATTTTCCGTTAATATTTGTATGTGGTTGCATGCCAATAATCGCCAAAATACTTGGCACAATATCTGCTTGCGAGATTGGCAAATCTTGGTTACTTAGTAACTGTGCATAATTAGCACTTGGCGGAGAAATGAGCAATGGATTGTGAATAGTATTTAGATGCGGATTGTAATTAAATTTGCCCGACTTACCACCCAAACCTTGCCCATGGTCGGAAGAATAAAATACCCAACTATCAGGGTATTGTTGACGCATTTTGTTAATGATTGTCGCTAAATAATCATCGGTTTTAATCACGGTATTGTCATACGCATTAATAGAATTTGGCTCACTTTCAGGTAAAAATTTCTTGTGCTTTTGAGTAGAATGTTCCCCATACGGATAATGAGAACCGTCCATTTGCAATACTAAAAAAAATGGATTTTTTTTCTGAGTAATCCTGTCAATATACGGCAAAGCAATCTCATTTAACACCCGCATATCATCTGCACCCTTATGCACAGAAGTATTTTTATTCATACTCACACCATGCCAAAAATAATCCACATCTTTATCAACAAATAAATCTTTAATATGCCCCCAACGGGTATCTTGTGCACTAATAAATGCAGTTGTATAGCCACGAGCCTTGGCATAGTTAAATACCGTTGGAGTTTGATAAAATTTACCTGTTGGGTCAATACCCTCCATCCCCACTAGCATATACGGCACGCTCAAGCGTGTGTGAGTGCCGATACTAAGTGCATTATTGTATTTAATCAGTTGCTTGTCCGCTTCAAGTTGCTTAAGTTTAGGTGTGGTATCTCGTTCATAACCATAAATACCCATTTGTGAGAGCGTTAAAGATTCACCGACGATATAGACAATATTTGGCAAGTTATCAGTCGGCAACTGGCTCGGTATTACAGGCGGTTTGTCGTGCTTAAATTCTAACACTTGAGTGCGTGAAATTTGTAACAAAGTTGAATAATATGCCAATACTGAGTTTTGAAAATTACTCACTCCATACCAAATAAATGTGGTAATTAAATACAACAACACAAAGCCAATGACATTTAAGCTATAACGCCATTTCACTATTTTAATTGGTGCAATCAACAAACTTAATAAACCGTAAACCGACAATAAAATAACACCAGATTTTAAGTAATTAAACTGCGCTAACCATAAATCCAATACTATTATTGGATCTTGCGAAAATTCATGAAAACCAAAACTTGAAACAAAGCTACGATACACTTCATAATGCGATGACTGCACCAACATTGGCACAACAATTAGCATAAAAATAATGTTTTTTCCAGCTTTAGAACGGGTAATAATCGGATTAAGAATAAACAACAAAGACAACATCGCCAACGAAGTCAAGCCAAAATTAACCACAACCCGTTTACTGTCCCAATGTTCCAACAACCACGCAAAATCACGCACCACAAAGATATCCAGCAAGCTCAAACCCAGCCAAGCCCAAAGCAGTGATTTTATTGTAGTGCTTCTAGCCATGTGGAAATCGTCTCCATTTCATTATATTTAGTCAAATCAATTTGCAAAGGTGTTACCGAAACAAAGTGATTGGCAATCGCATGAAAATCCGTGCCAATGCCATTGTCAGCCTCTTTGCCATTTTCGCCAATCCAAAACTTAGACGGATTGTCCTTATCAGGCACGCTATTTTCTGATTTGTGCCGTTTGCCAAGTCGTGTGGTTTGAAAGCCTTGGATTTCATCAATTGCTACATCAGGCACATTGACATTCAGCACTGTGTCATGCGATACCTGTGCGTGAGAAATTTGATTAACTATTTTCCTGACAACAATCCCCGCCGTATCAAAATGCTCACCCTCCCAACTGGCAAGCGAAATCGCCAAAGAAGGCAAACCTAAAAAACGCCCCTCAATTGCCCCTGCAACCGTGCCAGAATAAATCACATCATCACCTAAATTTGCACCAAAATTAATGCCTGTAACCAGCAAATCAAACGATTCATCTAAAAACCCACTGAGTGCCAAATGCACACAATCACTTGGCGTAGCATCAACGCTGTAAATATTTTTTTCAATCTCAATGGGTTGCAACGCTCTATTTAGTGTCAAGGAACTACTAGAAGCCGATTTATTCTCATTCGGTGCTACCACTACCACCGTATGGTCTTTTGATAAATATTGTCTCAGTATTTTAATGCCTTGTGCATCAAAACCATCGTCATTACTAACAAGAATTTTCACTTTATATCAAGTGTAATTTGGTCTTTTTTAACACCCACTTTAACCGTGCCACCATTTACCAATTTACCAAACAACAACTCATCAGCCAAGGGTTTGCGAATTTCTTTTTCTATCAAACGCGACATAGGTCTAGCACCCATTTTAGCGTCATAACCATTGATAGAAAACCATTTTCTTGCTGTCTCAGATACAATTAAAGCCACATTTTTATCCTCTAAAGTGGCTTCCAATTCAAATAGGAATTTATTCACCACAAAAACAATGGTTTCTTCATTAAGCGCATTAAAATAAATCACTTCAGACAAGCGATTTCTAAACTCTGGCGTAAACGATTTCCTTAATTCACCCTCGTAATCCAACGAATGATTTTGCTCATTAAAACCAATCGATGCCCGCCCAACCATTTGTGCACCTGCATTAGAGGTCATTACCAAAATCACATTCCTAAAATCAACTTCCCTGCCATTAGCATCAGTAAGTTTGCCGTTATCCATCACTTGCAATAACAAATTAAAAATATCAGAATGTGCCTTCTCAACTTCATCCAACAATAAAACAGCGTATGGATGCGTATTAACTGCCTCAGTCAACAATCCGCCTTCATCATATCCCACATAGCCCGGTGGCGACCCAATCAACTTAGATATTGAATGCCCTTCCTTATATTCACTCATATCAAAACGCAATAATTCAACCCCCATAATACGAGCAAGTTGCTTGCAAATCTCAGTTTTTCCCACGCCTGTTGGTCCTGCAAATAAAAACGACCCCATTGGCTTGTCTTTATATGCCAAACCAGAGCGAGCCAATTTAATGGCAGTAGACAAACTCTCCACTGCCTTATCTTGCCCAAATACACTGAGTTTAAGGTCTGTCGCCAAATTTTTAAGTAACGACTTGTCATCATTTGTTACCTGTCGTGATGGAATGCGTGCCAACTTAGCAACAATATCTTCAATATCACCCACACCAATATTAATTTTGCGCTTAGATTTCGGTTGAATTTGTTGCAATGCCCCCACCTCATCAATCACATCAATCGCCTTATCTGGCAAACAACGGTCGTTTATATAACGATGCGAAAGTTCCGCCGCACAAACCAACGCTGCTTTTGAATATTTAACCTTGTGATGGTCTTGATAATACCCCTTTAATCCATGCAAAATTTTAATGGTATCGCTCACTGATGGCTCATCAATATCAATTTTTTGAAAGCGTCTTGAAAGTGCATGGTCTTTTTCAAAGATTTTCCGATATTCTTCATAGGTGGTAGAACCCATACATTTTAACGAACCATCTGCCAATGCCGGCTTGAGTAAATTCGATGCATCTAATGCACTACCAGAGACACTGCCCGCACCAATCATAGTATGAATTTCGTCAACAAATAAAATGGCGTGTGGGATTTTCTCCAAATCACTCAGCACCGCTTTTAAACGCTTTTCAAAATCACCCCGATATTTTGTACCTGCAATTAACACCCCAATATCCAGCGAATAAATACTGGCTTCTTTCAAAACCTCAGGCACTTTACCATCTACAATTTGCTTGGCAATCCCTTGTGCAATCGCCGTTTTCCCAACACCCGCTTGACCCACGAACAAAGGGTTATTTTTACGCCGCCTAGATAAAATCTGAATGGTTCTCAAAACCTCTTCCTCTCTACCCAAAAGCGGGTCAATCCCCCCTGTTTTTGCCTTCTCGCACAAATTAACTGTATAACTTTCTAATGCACTTTTTTTACCCTTCTTTGGACGAGATTTTATCTTTGGCGATTCTTCCTCTAATTCTGGCATTTGTGTTGAAATCGCCTCCATCACCTCAAGACGAGAAATATTATTCAGTTTTAACAAATAAACTGCATGCGATTCCTTCTCAGCAAAAATACTCACCAATACATTCATCGCATACACCGTATTTTTTTGTGCCGCCTGTGCCTGATAAACACTGCGTTGCAACACCCGTTGAAACCCAACTGTCGGCACAATATCAACCTCTGAATCCTGTGGAATAAGCGGCGTATGTGAATCAATATAATCTTCCAACTCCGCCTGTATTTCCTCAACATTCGCTCGCTTACTTCGCAAGAAACTCACCACTTCGCCAATACTAAGCAATGCAATCAACAAATGCTCAACCGTCACAAATTCCAAACGCTCATTACGCGCTTGCGTCATAATGCTATTAATTTCTTGTTGTAAGTTCACTTCAATCATCGCATTATTATACGAGACCTTTTACAATACTGAACACAATTTACACTTATAAGCCCTTTGCATAAATATGATTAGCAAAATTCAATTTTTACCCTAGAGAATTGTCGTGTAACTGACTCAATTGGTAATTTCTTTAAACCTTGTCTTAGCAGGGTTAAGACTGGGTTTAAAAAATTTCCAAGTGGGTGAAATGGGGATTTTTGATGATTGCCCCTACTTTATGCAAAGGTCTCTTAAAATTATTAATTAATTATTTTAATAATTTCAGTAATTCTTTGCCTGAAATCTTTTCGGTTTTTCCGCCTTTATAGATACCTTGTTGTAATTGCAATTTCTTTTGTTGCAGTTCTAAAATCTTTTCTTCAATGCTATTTTCAATGATGAGTTTATAGACAAATACTGCTTTGGTTTGTCCGATGCGATGTGCTCTGTCTGTTGCTTGATTTTCGACGGCTGGATTCCACCAAGGGTCATAATGAATAACTGTGTCTGCTTCTGTGAGATTGAGTCCAACACCACCGGCTTTAAGGCTGATTAAAAATACATCTGCTTGACCAGAGGTAAATTTTTCTATCACTTCTTCACGCTTTTTAGTGGCACCGGTTAATTTGGTGTAACTAATATCTTTCTTTTCTAATTCATTTTGCAAAATGCTTAGCATTGAGGTGAATTGAGAAAAAACCAATATTTTTCTATTTTCAGATAACAACTCTTCTAGCAAATCCAAAAACAATTGCAATTTGGCAGATTCTTCTACTTTTTTTGCCACTTCTATTTTAACCAATTGCGGATCGCAACAGACTTGCCTAAGTTTCAACAAGGCATCAAGTAACATAATGTGTGATTTTGCCAACCCTTTTTGTACAATTGCTTCTCGCACTTTTTTCTCCATAGTAATGCGAATGCTTTCATATAAAGCGGCTTGCTCTTCATTAAATTGAGTGTATTTAATAATTTCAGATTTTTCTGGCAATTCGGGCAAAACCTCAGCTTTGGTGCGTCTTAGCATAAATGGACGCACGCGTTGATTGAGCATTTTCTGCTTGTCTTGGTCTAAGTGTTTTTCAATTGGTGTTTGGTATTTTTTTCTAAAAACAGTTTGATTGTGTAAAAATCCAGGCATTAAAAAAGAGAAAATTGACCACAATTCACCCAAATGATTTTCAATTGGCGTGCCGCTTAATGCCAAGCGGTAATCACTTTTAAGGGATTTGATAGTGGCAAACATTTTAGTTCTTGGATTTTTAATTTTTTGCGCTTCATCCAAAATTATGTAACTAAAATGATATTCAATAAATCTATCAATATCACGATAAATGAGTGCGTAAGAAGTCAGTAAAATATCGGCTTTTTCTATTTGTTCAAAGGCTTTAAAGCGTTCTGCTCCGCCATACAATGAGAGTATTTTTAAATTTGGTGTAAATCTTTTTACCTCGTTTTTCCAATTGGCAATCAATGAAGTTGGCACAATAATCAACACTGGTTTTTTTATTTTTCCTTGCGTTTTTAAACAAGATAAATGGGTTAATGTTTGTAAAGTTTTACCCAATCCCATATCATCTGCCAAAATGCCAGAAAATTTAAACTCAAATAAAAAGTTTAGCCAACTGAGTCCTGTTTTTTGATAATCTCTGAGTGTGGCATGTAGATTTTTAGGTGCTTCTACACGGGTAATTTGGTCAAAATTGCGTAACTTTTCTGCAAGTTTTAGAACCTCTTTTGAGCCACGCCAAAGAATATTTTCATCAATATTTCCTAGCGTATGTGCCTCGTATGCACCAATTTTAATGCCTTGAGATTGTCCATCATAAAGTTGTAATATCACATCCAAAATTGGTTTAATTTGCTCCGTTTTAATGCGTATAAAATAATTAGAACGCACCTCTAAATTGACATATTCTCTAACTTCATTCTGGTCAAATTCTGTTACAAACGAACTAAGCAAAGGTGCTAACGGCAGTTTTACCCCATCAAATTCTAAATTAAATGACAAAGAAAACCAGTCATTTTTCACATCACTTTCTACCGCAACTTGGGCATTATTAGTAAAATCTAGCGTCCAACTTGGGTCAATTTCAATCACAAAACCTTGTTGTTCTAATGAGCCCAAACTTTGTTTAAACTGATACCAAAATTCTAAATATTGTTGCCTGTCTTCATTTTCATAATAAAAATATAACTGCTGTTTCAGAAAATCACTCACAAAGCCCAACGCCTCAAACTGCTGTTTAATCTGGTTTTCAAACGCCAAATCACGCTGAATTTGATACTGTGTATCTCCCTTTAAAATAACGCTTACTTGCTCTTGTGGAGCATAATTTAACACCACTTCGTTATAGATAAAATCCAGAGTTATGGTGGGCTGATTTTGATTGCTTAACTTGATTTTTGGCGTGGCAATCACATTGATTTCTTTACGCTCAAAACCCTCTGGAATAATAATGTTAATATCAATCAAATCCCGCTTAAACAATTGATACATTGGGAATATTTGCGATTTCAAAACCGCAGGTGCATTGAGTATTTTTTCCAAAGTGTCGTAATCAATACCTTGCAAAATAGTAGCTTGATTATGATCAATAATAACAACAGGGTCAGAAGCAACAATGTGGGCATTTTCCGCCAAATTAGTGGTTATTTGATAATGGTTTCCTACCTTTTTCCAACTTAATTCTAAAGCAACTTGGCTTTTATTTAATTGCAATGGCTGCTCGTTGTCTTGATAAAAACAACGATTGGTTTTTATCATTTCAAGCAAAACACGATAACCCAATTTACCAAAAAGCGTTTTTCTATAATAAGAATATTGTGGAAAAATACCCCGACACATCGCAATAATATCTTGGTCTTCTTTGGTAATTATGTGCTGGTGAGTGCCTGAATATAACAGTTTATCTGCATCAATCTTATAAAAACGCATCTTGTTATTTTTAAGTTGCTTAACCCTGATAAACTCAACATCTCTACCATGGTAATTGTCATCAACAAACAAACGATAAATCATATATTCTTCGCTTGCTTGAAGTTGATTGTTCTGCACACCTAACTTTTGAAAATCATCCGCCCACATTTCAAATTTTGATTGCAAATTTTCATCTTTCGAAGTCGTGTCTGGTTTTTTCGTATTAGCAAAAGCGATGACCGCCGCCACAACATGCTTGCAATTATAACCAACAGGGCAATCACATTTTCCAGCAATAATAGTGTATTGATTATGATGAATAGTGGTAGTTTGCGTGTATAAACTATTGCCATACACTTGAGAATTTAGGACGATAGAGCCAGAATCTTTACGCTTAATTTCTAAACTTTCAAGTGCATCATGGCGATAGCATTGAAATCCCCTATCAAAAGCACCATTATCACCAATAGCTTGTTTAATTTGCTCTAAATTTAACATTTAATAAATAACGCAATAGATTCAATATGTGCAGTTTGCGGAAACATATCCATCACTCCTGCAGTTTCTAATTTATACCCAATTTCAATTAATTTTTCAGTATCCCTCGCCAATGTAGCAGGATTACACGACACATAAACCAAGCGTTCAACGCCTAATTTTGGTAATAATTCAATGATTTCAATAGCACCCGAACGGGCTGGATCAATCAACGCTTTGTTATAAGTTTTGCCTCGAAACCACTCAAAACCTGCCACCTCTTTAAACAAATCTGCCTTATAAAAATCCACATTTTGAATGCCATTTTGCACCGCATTTGCCTTAGCACGCTCAATCAGCCCCGAATCCCCCTCAACACCCACTACATACTGCACATATCTAGCAATCGGCAGCGTAAAATTACCCAAACCGCAAAACAAATCAATCACTTTATCGCTCTTATCAAGTGCCAGCAAGTCAAGCGCCAATGACACCATTTTTTGATTCAATTTAAAATTCACCTGTGTAAAATCAGTCGGTAAAAATGCCATTTCAATATTATGATTAGGATGAGAATAAGTTAAAACAACCGACTCTCCCAACGGCTTAACCGTCTCTTCCCCACCACTCTGAGTATAAAACGAAACCCCCAACTTATTAGCACAATCTAACAATATCTGCTCATCCTCCGCACTAAACGGCTCAAGATGTCGCAAAATTAACACGGTATTATTCTCAGCAATTGCCACCTCAATTTGCGGCACTTGCGATTTAATAGAAAGCCGCTCAATACACTCACCCAAATCCCTCAAATGCTCACCAATGGAAGCATGCAACACCTCACACCTATCCATATTAGCAATCCAACCCGATTTTTTCTCCCTAAAGCCAACCAAAACCTTGTCCTTTTTCGCCACCCAACGCACCCCCAATCGTGCCTTACGCCGATAACCCCACGCCTGCACCTGCAAAGGCTCAAGCCAATTTTTCGGCTCAATTTTAGCCTGCTGTTTAAACGCATCTTTCAGCCACTCCCCCTTAGCCTCAATCTGATCCTCACTAGACAAATGCTGAAACGAACACCCACCACAAACACCAAACACCTCACATTTAGGCACAATTCGATTTTCCGCAGGTTTTAACACCTCCACCACAGCCACCTCTTCAAATTTAGCACGAGAAAAAACACGCTCAGCCACCACTTTTTCACCCGGCAACGCCCCACTCACAAAAATCACTTTTTCATCTAAATGTGCAATGCCCCGCCCTTCATGTGAAAGCGATTCAATTTCTAATTCATAAATTTTTGGTTTTGGCTTTCTTCTTCTGCCCATTTTATAAACCCCCAAGAATAATTAAGTTCCACACTAGAAATATTGCCTCAAATAAGTGCTTGAAATCGCTTGCATAATAGGCTATCCATTTTACTCAAAATGTCTTATTTTATCCTAAAAAATACACCACTTCCCATCGCCTAAATTACCAAGCCCTTAAAGGCTTTTTGAGACCTTTGCATAAATATAGAGGATTAGCAGAATTCAATTTTTGTCAGATTGGTATTTTTTTTAAACTCTAGCAAGGCTAAGACTGGGTTTAAAAAAATTACCAAGTTAGTAAAAAGTGGATTTTTGATGATTATTCATATTTATGCAAAGGTCTCAATTTATTGGATTTCGTTAAGAGAAAAAGGGCGCACCCTCCCTTTATCTCTTTGATTATAATCAAACATCCAGCAATTCCACCCAATGTTTAACGGGTATTTTGGTGCCTTGTTGCAAGTGCATTAAACAACCTATATTTGCGGTAACAATCATTTCTGGGTTATTTGCCGTTAGGTTTTTAAGTTTGTTAATTTTCAGTTGCTTTGAGAGTTTTGGCTGAAAAATTGAATAAGTACCTGCAGAACCACAGCACAAATGTGAATCAATAACAGGCATTTGCCGATAGCCCAGCGAATTTAAAATAGAATCAACCAATCCCCCTAATTTCTGACCGTGTTGTAAGGTGCAAGGTTCGTGATAAGAAATGTTAACTTGCTTTAAATGAAGCTGACTTAAATCTTTATCCGCCAAAAACTCAGCAATATCTTTGGTTTTATTTGCAATGCTTTGTGCTTTTTGATAATAAGGATCCAACTCATCAAACAAGGATGGGTAATCTTTAACCATCAACCCACACCCACTAGCACTGGAAATAATAACCGCCGCCTCAACTTGAAGCCAAGCATCAATATTACACTTGATTTTAATTAACGCATCACGGCCAGCACTTAAATGCTGGTCAATCGCCCCACAACATTGTTTTTGTGGCGTTTCTGTCGTTTCATAGCCAAGTTTCGCCAAAATATTTTTAATACTATGGTTAATATTAGGTGCAAGCACACCCTGCACACAACCCCCTAATAACAAAACCTTACCCGTTTTTACCAAAGGCTCAATAGCCTCCCCACTCACCCCAGAATGCCTCAACACACGCCCTACCAGATTAAACAAAATAGGCGTAGTCAAGAACTGACGCACAGAATACCGATACACCCTCTGCCAAAACGGGCGTTTTCGCTCCACAAACTCACGCCCAATATCCACCAACTGACCATACTCCACCCCCGATGGACAAGTCGTTTCACACGACCTACAAGTTAAACATCGGTCCAAATGTTTGATACTCTGCCGAGAAAAATGACGCTTTTCCAAAGCCGATTTAATCAAATAAATACGCCCCCTCGGCGAATCCAACTCATTCCCCAATAATTGATAAGTCGGACAAGTCGCCAAACAAAATCCACAATGCACACACTTGCGAATAATGTCATCAGCCTTTAAATTTTGTATATCAATCGTTTGCATAAATTTATTTTTTTCTATTCCCTAACTTTAAGTTTCACAAACACTTTGTTTGTTTGTTTTGCACAAAAAAGTAAAAAAAAGTTCCCACCCTTCCCAACACAGCCAAACAAGTAGGGAAGGGTTTGTAACCCTTCCTAACAACAAAACCAAACAAGTAGGGAAGGGTTTGTAACCCTTCCTAACAGTGCAATCAAAAGCAATAAAGGCTTTATAACCCCACATCTTAAAAAGAACAAATTACCATCAAAAAGTGGAATGGTTACAAACCATTCCCTACCTGTTTTGTGAAAAAGAGGAATGGTTACAAACCATTCCCTACCTGTGTTTTGAAAAAGAGGAACGGTTACAAACCGCTCCCTACCTGTGTTTTGTGAAAAAAGGAACGGTTACAAACCGTTCCCTACCTATGTTTTTTAAAAAAAGAACGGTTACAAACCATTCCCCACAACCTCACACCAAATTTATCGGATTGTTTTTATCTAAATGCCATTTTAAGGGGTTATCAACAATATAAGACCTAATATTATCCAATTCCTTTTGATCTCTAATCACTCTATCATAAAAAGATTTCTGCCACCTAAACTTTACCAATACATCCTCCTCATTAATTCTTTTGGACGAAAAAGTTTTAAAACCACGCATTATCTCCGACAACCCATGACTCGTAGGGAATGGTTTATAACCATTCTCTTCCCGCTCATTATCAATAATCACAATCCCATGAAAATGATTAGGCATCACCACATATTCATCTAATATACAATTTTGATAATGACTTGACAAATCTAACCAACATTTTTCAACAATTTCACCAAAATTATTAATTGTCATTATTTCATTAGAAACTTGTCCGAAATATTCACGCATATTGTGAGTACAAGTTGTAATGTAATAATAATTATTTTGTGAATAATCGTAATTTTTAAGTCTGTTGGCTTTTCTTTGTTTCATGTTTTTAAGAGGTGATTGCTTTTGTTATTTATGCCTGAAAAAGGAACGGTTACAAACCGTTCCCTACTTGCTTATGTTTTAAAGAAGGAACGGTTATAAACCGTTCCCTACTTATATTTTAAAAAAGGAATGGTTACAAACCGTTCCCTACCTGATTGTGTTTTAAAAAAAGGAATGGTTATAAACTGCCCCATACCTGCTTATGTTTTAAAAAAAGAACGGTTACAAACCGTTCCCTACAGCCTTATGTTTAACTTGTTAGATTGTTTTTATCTAAAAAATTATTAAACAACATAAAACCCAATAATTATGTCATTCTTTTTAACCTATAATCACTCTATTATAAAAATATTCTAACCACTTAAATTTTATAAACCCATCCTTTCTATTAATGCACACACCGTAGGGAACGGTTTATAACCGTTCCTTCCCCATCCCACCCCCAAAAGAAAAAATTGAACCTTGCCAATCACCCATTTACACCACAAAAACCCCACCAACCTAGCAATCAAACAACTTAACCACACTAATTATTGCACTTTATACATCAAAAAGTAAGTCATCTAATGCCTGATTCAATGCAAAATCATCAATCTCTTGTGCAATTTTTTTGGCAAATTGCAAATACACTAATCCCTGTTGTTTTTTACCTGTTTTATAATAAGTTAAACCTATATTAAATAGTGTATTACCCTCTCCTGCTTTGTCGCCAATCTCTTGGCTGATTGCTAACGAGTTAGTGAGGTAGGTTAGTGCAGTTGTGTAGTCGCCTTGTGCATGGTAAATCGTAGCAATATTATTTAAAGTTGCGCCTTCCCCTGCTTTGTTGCCAATCTCTTGGCTGATTGCTAACGAGTTGGTGAGGTGC
>NZ_CAHJWD020000052.1 GCF_903642095.1 Bathymodiolus brooksi thiotrophic gill symbiont
AAAGTAGTACTCTGGGTCTTGCAGGTTGTATTTTATCAACATTTTCTTAATTTCTATAAACCAGCTGTTACTGTTGATGGTTTTTGTTCTTAGTTGTTGCCTTGCTAGTAATTTTTCTATGCTTTTCTCTTCTTGGTTACAGATGTTATTGAAGAAATTTAATGCTCGTATATGTAGTTGAGCCTCAACTGGCAATGTTCCGGATAGTAAATAAACTGCTGGGTCGGGTGTATTCGGTGGTAATGATAGTAGTTGTTTGAGAAGCTTCTTTTGATATCGTTCTAACTGTTCTAGTGCTGTGGTCTTTGGGATGATTAGTTCCATACCGTACATTAATACTGGCGTTATGTATGTATTGAATAAATGTATTAGAGTTTCAGGATCTAGTCCATTGTTGCCATGGAATCCTCCTCCAAATAGACCATAAGCGCTTCTTCTAGATTTCTTGATATTCTCTTCTACATTTACTGTCATGTTGTCAGCTAATGTGTTTGTTCTTATTATTCCCAAATGAATGGCTTGCTTTACATTAGGCATTACATTATTTTCAAGAATATATTCTTGATCCATCATACTTTGCTTTCTCTTGTTTGGTTGTATGTTGATGATAACACTTTTAGATGGCTGAAGTTTGTATCCTTCCATTGTAGCAAATTCATGTGCTATATTAATCATGACTTGCGTTTCATGTTCACGTCTACTCATTAGTGCTACATCATCTGCACATGCACTAGCATTACAGTTTACATTTCCGATTTTCATTCCTAGATATGAGTCACTAAGATTGTTTAATAGAGGATTTATGTAGACTTTGTATAGGTCACTGCTTAGGATACCTCCTTGTCGAACTCCTTGAGTTACTGGGAATTGTTGTGATATTTTGTTATCCCATTTTACCGAACTACTAGCTTTCTGGTGCATACTGTTGATTAGTGACCAGTGTTTGTCCTGTATTCCAGCATGGTATACCCGTCTCATCAGATGACTATGTATAACAACGTCAAATGCCGATTTTGCATCCAGTAATACTAGCTGACATTCATTTTTGTTATCTGCATTTTCTCTGTATGTCTCTTCAACTGGCAAAGCAGAATTTAAGGGTGATGATCCTTTAGTGAATCCACGTTGTATTGGATTCTGGATTGCCAGTATATTATGGTTTGTCCGGTTTTTTATTATGGTTTCAATTATTTTATTGATGACTGGTAAGACGGTTATGCCTCTGTAGTTTATCACTTCAGCTATATTCCCTTTGTTCTTAAAGACCGGTGTAAGTAGGCCTACTTTCAGAATGTCGGGTACACTGCCATGATCAAATATGGCGTTTACTATTTGTAGCAATATGGTTATCATTTGTTCTCCAGCATTGATGATATGTTCAATGGTGATGTTGTATATATCTGCCGACTTCCCTGTATTGATGGATTTGATACTTTTTTCCAATTCGGATATTGTTGCCACCGGTATCGCTTTATTTTTGACAAGCTGATTTATCAGTTGGATTTCTTGTTCTATTTTCCTGTGATATTCACTCTCATTATTTTGGTTATTTGTTGCTAGTTGTCGAAAGTGTTCTGTAAATCCTTGTAGTACATTTTCCTTTCCTGAATACATTTCACCATTTACATAAAGGTCGTCAATAAAATTATGCAC
>NZ_CAHJWD020000053.1 GCF_903642095.1 Bathymodiolus brooksi thiotrophic gill symbiont
TCTTCAAGTTGAGCATACCTTTGTATACCGTTAAACCCCCCTTCAAAGTGATACTTAAGCCCTAACGCATGACCAAATTCATGCAAGGTTGTTGTGCTTGTTATACCAGATTTATAGCAATCATCATCAAAAGGAGTGCCCAAATGAATGTAAATTTTGGTATCTACCTTGCCACTCTCATCATACATATAATATGGAAAAAAAACATTTTTTGGGTTTTTAATTGATGGAACCCCCCTTGAGGTCAGTCCGCATACGCCTGGAGCAATAGCTGGTAATCCATTAAAATTTAGGTAATCTGCGGTGCCTATACTGACAATAATGCCACGGATAATATCATCATCATCAATATTTGCTAAACTATCTCTATCAAATATGATAAAACCAAGACGACGCTCTATCTCGTCCATTGCCTGAATAGCTAGCGGTACATTCTTATGTTTGACAGGGATTAAGGTCGTTTCATAATCCCATCTTTTCAAATTGTAGTGTAGGTGCTGTTGTGTGGATCCTCCCCATGCGGGTAAATTTGTTTCTTGTATGTTTATCAAAATACCTGCACTTCCAACTGTTGGACTAGGTACTAAAACAGAGCCATAAATGCCATTGCTGTCTGGAACACTACCGTTATTGCTGTCATCGCCATCGCAGGCACTCAAAACAAGTGTAGTTATTAACAATATAGTTTTAATTTTTTGCATTTTTTACCTCTTCTTTGTTTTTTTCGTGCAATTTGCATTTTTTCTTGTTGTTCTGGCGTTATCTTGCGTCTTGATTTTTGACCATCAATACTAGAAAAATACTTTTTAAGCTCTTTATCAATAATCTCGTTGCGGTGGACATTTCATTATATCGTAACCACCTATGATAATTATCAATAAGGGTCTTTACTGACTAACAAGTCTATATCTTGATAAAAATCTGGGTCATTTTTCTTAATAAAGTCTTCCAATTTCTGCTTAAATTCAGTAACAATGCTTATTTGAATGTTGTCAATAAAATGCAAAATATAAGGGTCGCTTGGATTAGCACTTAAACCTCTTAATGCTTGAACATCATCATCTGTTAAAGCCTCTTTATTCTTATCGATCAAATAATCTATAGCAAGATATTCACAATAAGGTGTAACTGGATAGATGGTTTTTTCAAAATTACGCATTGTTGGCTTGCGCCACAATTTATACCATTCAATCACCTCTTTACAGTATTCGCCTGTTAACGCTTTACTATGCTTTATAGGTGGTAGCAACGACAAAGACCACCCACCATTTGAAACAATTGATGCTAATTGCTTTTTTTCAAAATTGACTCTAATCTCAAATGGTATTTCTAAAACGACCTCAATGCCAGCAATGGAATAAGAAAGCGCCACATCAATAATATCTGGATTGATAATGTCATTAATATCAGGGACTAATTTGATATAAACAATATTATCATCAATTTTTGGTGGTTGGATAAGCTCAGGCTTATGTTTTAAATTTATATCACACAGTTTTAACATTTTTTTATCTCCAGCTTCGTGATGAATGAGATGAGTGGGGTGGGACATCAGTGCTTTTGAGGGCTAAACCACACACATCAACATTAGTACTATCCTCTCCTAGGCATTACTCGTAAGCCGGCATTTTAGTTGCCATAATTACCATTGATGTATTCACTATCACTTTAAATGATTTTGATAAAAACTTTCTTCTATCCAAAGCCCCTGTTCCTCTTTTTTTGATCACGATAATGATCCTTCTATATTTATATTATTAATCGTTTGCAGTAGTTGATAAGCGTCAGAACACTCACCTGAAATATCAATAACATTGTTATGAGCAGGACATCCGCCATTACAAATATTATTGAATTTACACTCAAAACAACCTGCTTTCATATTGTTTTGATAATTTTCTAATTTTCTAATTTACCATTTATACTAGATTTTTACCAACAAAACTACTACCTATCTAAGCCCTTATTTAATATG
>NZ_CAHJWD020000054.1 GCF_903642095.1 Bathymodiolus brooksi thiotrophic gill symbiont
ATTGGTAATGCCATCGCTATCTAATAGACCTGTATCTTCAAGGGTAAATGTTGGTTGAGCTGGTTTGACTGTGTCAACCGCTGTTGTTATCGAACTTAAACCAGTAACATTGCCACCATTACCAGAAAGGTTAACGGTAACCATGTAATCACCTTGGGTAAGTTTTGAAGTCCAAGTGCTGTCATTGGCTAAAGTCCAAGTGTTATCACTAGATTAACACTTGGAAGATTGTTGCTAATTGTATGAATGTCAGTATTACCTTGCTTAAAGACAATACTACTAATACTTATTGAATTCACTGTGCCAATGATTGTTACTGTGCCACTTAAAGTAGTTGCTGCCATCTCATCAACATTGATTTTATTATCACTACCAATACCACTCCAAACAACTAAAGTGGATAAACTCATCACTTCTACCGATACAGTAATAGGCTGTTCTGCCTCATTGCCTGCAACATCAGTAGCAACAATGGTAACTGCGTCGTTATCATGTGCTGTTGCTTGTATTGTTTTGTAAGTTAGTATTCCAGTGTCAGCAGTAATCGCAAATTTGTCGGCATTTGTCCCTTTTATGCGATAAGTAATACCTTCATCTGCATTGCCACCATTAAGGTTAGTTGCTTGAGCATCATAAACAGTAGTTGTAATGGGGGTGTTGACATTAACATTAATTGCAGTGGGTTGCAAGTCAAATGTTGGATCTGTGTTATCTACAACAATACGCAAAGTATTTTTACCTATATCTGAGACATTACCAACTGCATCGGTTTGCCTAACCTGAATAGCATTAGCCGCATAAGTGATATTATCAGCTAGCGTAAAACTACTGCCTGTGCCATTAACGAAGTCATTACCATTATTAACAGAATACTGCCAAGTTGTATTCATTTCTAAATTATTAATAGTAATCAAGCCATTATTGGTAATGCCATCGTTATTTAATGAACCTGTATCTACAAAGTCAAATGTTGGTTGAGCTGGTTTGACTGTGTCAACCGCTGTTGTTATCAAACTTAAGCCCGTAACACCGACACTATTGCCATTACCAGAAAGGTTAACGGTAACCGTGTAATCACCTTGGGTAAGTTTTGAAGTCCAAGTGCTATCATTGGCTAAAGTCCAAGTGTTATCGCTAGCATTAACACTTGGAAGATTAGCACTAATTGTATGAACAGTAGTATTACCTTGCTTAAAGACAATACTACTAATATTTATCGAAGTAACTGTGCCAATGATTGCAACTGTGCCACTTAAA
>NZ_CAHJWD020000055.1 GCF_903642095.1 Bathymodiolus brooksi thiotrophic gill symbiont
GAGCAATACTTCGAAGTGAATGATATTGCTGAGGATAAGAAAGTTCCGGCTTTACTGACACTTCTGGGTGGCAAAACTTATACCTTGCTGAGAAATTTGACAGCTCCAAATAAGCCTAAAGAAAAGGATTACACAACTCTAGTGAACTTACTTAGAGACCATTTGACGCCAAAGCCAATTGTAATTGCGGAACGTTTT
The DNA here is from genome assembly GCF_903642095.1 of Bathymodiolus brooksi thiotrophic gill symbiont. GTDB lineage: Bacteria > Pseudomonadota > Gammaproteobacteria > PS1 > Pseudothioglobaceae > Thiodubiliella. The sequence continues at coordinate 199 of NZ_CAHJWD020000055.1, forward strand.
CGATTTCACAAACGGAACCAGCTCCAGTGTGAAAGTGTTAATGCGTACATTGCAGAGCTCAGGAAATTAACAGAATTCTGTGAATTTGGATTAAATTTAAATGACACTCTACGTGATAGATTTGTTTGTGGATTACGTAATGACCAGATTCAGAAGAAACTGTTGACAATCAGAGAACTTTCGCTAGATAAAGCATTAGAAATTGCAGTTGCAATGGAGACCGCGACGAAAGATGCCATAGAATTGCGGAATGTTCAAGGTGACACTCCCGTTCATAAAGTGTGGGGTGACCGCAGAAGAAGAAATCAGGGACGATCACAGCCCAAATTGGTTTGTTATCGTTGTAATGGAACTGACCATTTAGCAGATAAGTGCAGATTTAAGGAGAGTACATGTAACCAGTGCCACCGTAAAGGACATATCCGTGCAGCGTGTCGTTCTGGAGGACAAAAGAAGAAACCTCAACATAGATATCAGAGAGTACATGCACTCAACCATGAAGAAAATGATGATCTTGAGATTTACAGTGTTTATTCGCATGGAAATGATTCTATTTGGATTAAACCGTGTGTCAATGGGAATGTTATTCCTATGGAATTAGATACCGGTAGTAGTGTTTCCGTAATTTCAGAGGCGGATTATGTGAAATATTTCAAAGGAGAAAAGCTCGAGAAATCGTTGTTAGTGCTTAAAACGTATTCTGGTGAGAAGTTGCATTCTTTGGGAGTTTTACGAGTTCAGGTGCAGTACAATGATCAGTGTTCGTATCTTAATTTATACGTGGTTAAGCGTGGTGGTCCAGCTTTGTTCGGTAGAGAATGGTTGAAAAGTATCCAACTCGATTGGAAAATGATAAAATCATTGACCATCGCGAGCGACGAATCCAAGTGCGATATGACTCTGAAGGACATATTAGCAAGGCGTGATGAAGTTTTCAAAGACGAAATCGGTTGCGTTAAGGGAATTAAGGCAAAGTTACACCTTAAACAAGACGCGGTACCGAAATTCGTGAAAGCGAGACCGGTAGCATTTGCATTGAGACCAAAAGTCGAGCAAGAGTTAGACAAGCTTGAAAAGCAAAACATACTCACCCCAGTTCAAGTAAGCGATTGGGCGAGTCCGGTCGTTCCGGTTTTAAAGAAGGACGGAAGGGTCCGAATTTGTGGCGATTTTAAAGTGACATTGAACTCATGCTTACAAGTAGATCAATATCCGATGCCGAAAATCGACGATATCTTTGCAAATTTAGCCGGCGGTCAGAAATTCAGTAAGATAGACTTGCGCCAAGCCTACTTACAGTTGCCGATGGACGAAGAGTCCATGAAATTGCTTACGATTAACACCCACAAGGGTTTGTATCAGTTTACGCGCCTTCCTTTTGGAGTCGCTAGTTCACCCGCGATATGGCAGCGTACCATAGATCAGATTCTGCAAGGACTAGAAGGTGTCCAATGTATACTCGATGATATGATCGTGACCGGTAAGACGGAACAAGAACACTTGAAAAATCTTGACAATGTACTTAGCAGAATGCAGCGATTTGGACTTCGCGCAAATCTTAACAAGTGCTATTTCTTTAAGGAAAATGTTACTTATTGCGGTCACGAAATCGGTTCAGACGGATTGAAAAAATCGCAAGACAAAATTGACGCAATTTTGAAGGTAAAAAAGCCAGAAAATGTTACCCAACTTCGGTCATTTTTAGGTCTAGTGCAGTATTATGGTAAATTTTTACAAAATTTGGCGACAGAAGCGCGTCCGTTAAATGAGCTCCTAGAAAAAACGCGAAAATGGAAATGGACAGACCAATGCGACGCAGCATTTGAAAACATTAAGAAACTTGTGACGTCCGATCAGGTTTTAACACATTACGATCCGGCGCTTTCGATAAGATTAGCGTGCGACGCATCCCCCTTCGGACTTGGAGCAGTCTTATCCCACGTGATGCCTGATGGTTCGGAGCGACCAGTTATGTTTGCTTCTCGTTCGTTAAGCAAATCCGAGCGAAATTATGCACAAATAGACAAAGAGGCCCTCGGTATTGTCTGGAGCGTGCGCAAATTCTATAATTACTTGTTTGCACGTAAATTTACGCTGGTAACCGATCATCAACCGCTTACCTCGATTTTCAGTCCAAGCCGAGCAATTCCAGCCACAACCGCTGCAAGATTGCAGAGATATGCATTATTTTTATCCGGTTTTAACTATGACATAGAGTATAAAAGTACAAAACGTCACACAAACGCGGACGGACTGTCTAGAATGCCTGTTCAGAGTTGTAATGATTCGGACAATTTAGATGCCGAAGAAATTTTCCATATATCACATTTTGAAACTTTGCCCGTTACGAGTGATGCTATTGCGCGCGAAACCCGCCGTGACCGAGTCCTGTCACGTGTTTATGAGCAAGTTAAGAACGGTTGGAAAGAAGGGAACCATGATGAACTGCTTAAGCCATTTTATAATCGCAAAAGTGAAATCACACTTCATCAAGGTTGTTTACTTTGGGGAATTCGTGTAATCGTGCCCGCAAAGTTGCGTTCCCGTATTCAAGACTTGCTTCATGAAGGACATCCGGGAGTAGTCCGTATGAAGGCCGTAGCTCGTAGTTACGTGTGGTGGCCCGGAATCGATAGTCAAATCGAGCAGACTGTTAAGTGTTGTGATGGGTGTCAGCTAACACAGAAAATGCCGCAGGTAGCACCACTGCATCCATGGGAGTGGCCATCTGCTCCCTGGGAGAGAGTCCATGTGGATTTCGCTGGTCCATTCATGGATAGTATGTTTTTAGTTCTCGTATGTGCCCATTCGAAGTGGCCAGAAGTCGTCCAGATGAAAACAACTACATCTACAAAGACTATTGAAGCATTACGTATGATATTTTGTAGAACTGGTATTCCTAAGCAAATTGTCTCTGACAATGGTCCACAATTTACGTCAGGGGAATTTGAGAACTTTACAAAGCAAAATGGAATTAAACACTACAAGTCAGCACCTTTTCATCCTGCTACTAATGGATTAGTCGAACGCTTCGTTCAAACTTTTAAGAATAGTATGCGGGCGATGAAACAGGACAATAAGATTTTGAGCCACAAAATTGCAAACTTCTTGTTGAACTACAGGAACACACCGCATTCAGTGACAAAAGAGACTCCTGCGAGGTTATTTATGGGAAGAGACTTACGTTCATGCTTGAGTCTAGTACGCCCGTCTGTAAAAGACACTGTGATGAACTCTCAGATGGATACTGTATTTCAAAAGTCTAGACCAGAGAGATCACGTTACTTTAAGGTTGGCGACCGTGTTATTGCTCGTGACTACAAGGGAAAAGACCACAAATGGATTGGAGGACAAATTGAAAGTTCTGATGGACCTTTAATGTATAAAGTGAAAACTGACTTAGGTTCTACCTGGAGAAGACATGTTGATCAGATTAAACCGAGTAAAATTGCAGAGGACATTGCGCAAAACACACCTCTAATTGAAGAACCAAGTGTTAAAACAACTGAAAACACAAAGACTGATGTTCAAACAGACAATATTAATGATAAACCGATTGACGGACCGAGTACAATCACAGCTGTTCAAGAGAGACGATATCCCGAGAGGATCCGTAAACAGACGAAAAGACTCATTACCGAAATATAGACAATGTTAGGAAGTGATTATACAGTGTTAAGGCATAATAATCCTCGTATAATCACATTCTGGGGGCAAACCTCAGAAGCATTTATTTTTGTGTAGTGTAGTTTATCATAATCTTGCATGTTTGTGTAATCAAAACAAAATATCACTTCATTCATACATTTTACAATTTCATTCATTCAGTTCTAATGATTTATTGGGTTTTTTTTGTGTACCGATACAAACATTTAGCAGGGAGGAATTGTTATGTATTTATCTGTCTTTTATGTGCAGTGAACTTACAGTGAACTTTGAGACTGAGAAACTCCAGCATCTGTGTCATAAATCTGTCTACATCTTTTAATTAATATTAACTCTGTCAATGTGTATGGTTTGTTTGTAATAGTTGATGCTTAGTCAGTATTAAATGCGTATTTGAAGTGAATGGTTGTTTCTATGCTAATTAAGCTCCAAACATAAAACTGGCGACGAGGATAATTCTAAGAGGACTCCGATTAATTCATCTGTGAGATCATCTTGGTTAGCTATCGTAATGCCTGGAGACGAAGCACAGCCACGAAATGCTGTTGGAATTATTGGGCGGATAGAACCGTTTGAGGACACTGTTGAAACTTGGACGAGTTACACAGAACGGTTAGAGCAATACTTCGAAGTGAATGATATTGCTGAGGATAAGAAAGTTCCGGCTTTACTGACACTTCTGGGTGGCAAAAC